>CAZSPO010000357.1:0-3964 GCA_964608775.1 uncultured Chthoniobacterales bacterium
CTGTTACAGGAATTGGAATCCACGCTGCTGAAAGTAAATGCGGAATCAATCGAATGTAGTAGTCGAGCGATTCATAGTATATCGCGTCCCAACGACCCGTGTTTTGTGCTGAAGGAGCCAGGGTTGAATCGGATTGAACGACGGTAACCTTGGTTTTATGGTCGTTCTTCTGTAACGAAAAATCATATTGAGTCAAAGGCGCTGAGATTGTTGCCTCAAAGGTACTGATTTTTTGATCGACCGGAAGGAGCGCTCGAGCAATCCAACTCGGCCACTCATCGCTGCCGCGAATCAGCTCGACATAGACCCGGCCTAACATGCGGAGGGCCACCCAGCGACTGCGTTGGAGGGCGAGCAAGGCAAGCCCGATGAGCAGACTGCCCAGGAGGGCGGCGAGGGAGACCCAGATCGTGGCGAACCATCCCTCGAGAAACTTCGTGCGATAAACCCAGATAGCGCCCCAGTTCCAATGGTAATCAATCCGGGTAAAGAAAAAGGCGGCACCCCCGGTGAGCAGGAGGAAAACGAGAAGCCCATTGCCCAGCTGGACCGAGACGGGCAGCGGGTGGTCGTGGGGGCTTCGCCACCAGGAGGAGCGACGGGTTGATCCGTTCGCTAGGGGGCCTTCAACACCGGGTGGGGCAGGAGGGTGTGGCATGGTTCCCAACTCGGCTTAGAAAAGAAACGGGTAGCCGAGCTGGTGAAAGGCCGCTTTTTCCTCCGGCAGATATTGTTCGGCCAGTCGGTCAAACCCTCCAGCGGCGCGAAATTCCGCCAAAAATTGATTCACCGCCTCGCGCAAAGTCTCGTCGCCTGGCGGCAGGCCAATGGCCCACGATTCCGCCCGGAAAGGCTGGAGCAACGCGCGGGTCTGATCGGGGTGGCGCTGCCAATGGCGATAGATGGACATTTGATCGTAGGCAAAGGCGTCTGCTTTCCCTTGCACCACTTCCAAGACAGCGGCTTCCTCTTGGTCGAACACGAGGAGGTTATCGGTCGGCAGCCGGTCTTTGGCGTAAAGATGCGCGGTAGTCCCTTGTTTCACCGCCAGCTTCCGGCCGGGGGCGGCTAGATCCTCGAAGGTCTCAACCGGGGAATCCGCCGCCGCGAGCAGGCAAAGCCCGGTCGTCACGTAGGGCTCTGAAAAAGCGATTGCCTGGGCCCGCTCTTCCGTGGCGGTCATGGAAGAGAGAATCAGATCGATCTTCCCGGTGCGCAGCGCCGGGATCAACCCGTCGAACGGCAGGTTCTCAATTCGAACGGGGCGACCGAGAGATTCGCCCAAAGCCCGGGCGAGATCGACGCTGATGCCGGTCGGTTGATTCTCGGCGTCCGTCATTTCAAAGGGGCGATAGGCCAATTCCATGCCGACCACCAACGGTTGGGCGGAGTCGGGCGACGGCTTTTCGCACCCGGCGAATGCGAGGGTAAAAATGAGCAGGCTGAAGGGCAGCCAGTTAGGCCGGAACGGGGTCGTGGTTGCCATGATGAGCGGGTTTCTCCACGGAATGGATACATTGCAAGAGGTAGGGAAGCAGCTGCTTTTTGCGGGAGACCACCCCTTCGAGCCACCAACTCCCCTCGCCCCGGGCTGGGTAATCGATTTCCACCAGCAGCCACGGTTCTCCGCTGGCGAGCAGGTAGGAGTTTTGGGTGTTGATATCGGTGACCAACAAGAACGCCCCATGCAGCTGTTGCTGGTGGCGGCGGGCCTCGAGAGCCTGGAGAAGCTGTTCCTGTTTCGCGCGGAATTCCGAGAAACTGAGTTCCTCGATTTGGGCGACGGTGAATCGGACCCCCGCTTCTTCGTATTGTTTGCAATCGGCCCCCACGGCATCTGCTGGAGCCATGGTGAGTAGGGGAGAGCCGACAGAAAAAATCTGACCGGCCAACTCGGTCGGGTTCAGCCCCTCGATCCCGGCCAGTTTCTCCATGATCCGCCGGTCGATCTCGGTCGTGGTGGGGGAACTGAGGTTCAGGGTGTCCGAAATGAGGCCGGCCATCAGCAAGCCCGCGATCCCCGGCGGAATGGGGACGCCGTTCTGCTCATAACAAAGAGCGACGATCGTGCTGGTTGAGCCCACCGGATTGTTCCAAAAAAGGACCGGGCGATCAGATTGAAACCCGCCAATTTTGTGGTGATCAATCACTTCGATGATCGGGATCTTGTTCGCCCCCGTCACTGCCTGTGCGAATTCGTTGTGATCGACCAAAATGAGCTGGCGCGGCACGGTTTTTAAAAAGTCGCTCTTGGAAAGAATGCCGGCCAGGACCCCGCCCGGATCGACGACGGGAAAGACATAGGCCGCGCTGTCACTCGCTTTCCGGCGGGCGGCTTCGAGGGTGGTATCGGGGGAAAACGTCATGACCCCTTCTTCAATGAGATGGCGGACGCGAATCGCTCCACGGGCGAGGGAGAGGGTCGTGGCCGTGTCCCACTGGGAACTGGCCACCACGACCCCGGCGCGGGTGGCGGCTTCCATGACGGCGGAGGATGGCTCGAGCCCGCCGGTGATGACGACGGCTTTCATGCCGCGCTCGATGGCCAGGAGCAGGATATCTTCGCGATCCCCCGCGAATAAGACCACCCGGCTCGGGTCATAGAGGTCGAGCCGGGGAACGAGGGATTCATACCGCATCGCGCCGACCATGAGCCGGTATTCCGCTTCGGTTTGATCGGGAGCACCGGTGTGAAGGTGGGCGTTAAAAGCGTTCAGAATATCGCGCAACGAAGCGGGGACCAGCCGGGCCGCCTCGGTTTCTTCCTGGGCAGGAAAAAGGTATTGAGTGATCTTAAGGGTCGAGACCAAGCCGAGGCAACGGGCCTGGGCATCGACCACCGGGAGGCCGCGGAGCTGCTTGCGCTCAATGGAATTCATCGCCGCGAGCAGCGGGCTATCGCAGGGGGCGGTGACCACGTTGGGGGTCATGATATCCCGGACTTTTGGGGTGATATCCGAGATAAAATCGGGAGCCTCGAAACCGAAGCGTTCCAGGACGTAATCAATCCGGGCATTGGTATTGCCAGCCCTCGCCGCTCGGACGCTCGGCCATCCCAGGGCGGCCTTCAAATGGGCGTAGCCAATCGCGGCCACGATGGAGTCCATGTCCGGGTTTTTGTGTCCTATGACAATGGTTTGCATGAATGAAATGAACGTGAGCCTCGGTGCGAAACCGGGCTTGGTCCTTCGACTTTAGTGGATATTAGCGGACAATTTCGACCGGGGTGCCGACCTTAATCAGATCGTGGACCCGCACCGCCATTTCGTAGGGAAGCCGAATACAGCCGTGCGAAGCGGGTTCGCCCGGTTGGGGGATGGGACCGGCGTGCATGCCGATCCCGCTGCCGGTGAGCCGCATCCAATAAGGCATGGGTGCCCCGACAAAGGCTCCTCCCGGGGGCGGCTTGTCCTTGCGCGAATCCGCATCGCCCACGACCACAGTGCCTGTCGCATCGACAATTTGGCCGTAAAGATTGGAATGTTTATCCACGATTTTTTCCATCACCCGATAGCTGCCGGCCGGGGTGCCATACCCCTCTTTCCCGGTGGCGACCATGGTCCAGGCAACCGGTTGGCCCCCGAGAAAGACCTCGGCGCGTTGAGTGGTCAGATTAACCACCAACCGCGGTTCACCCCCAACGCTCGGTCCATACCAGTCGAACAACTGGCGTTGGTCCACTTTCGACTTGGCCTTTCGACGGGGTGTATCGACGTAATGCACCCGTCCGTCGGCTCCGATATATTGGGTTTGATAAGGATCGCGGCGACTCGCATCTCGCCCGCCGCCAGCGCACCCGGCCAACAAGCCGAGCAGGCCGGTGCAACTGACCAGCAGCTTCCACCAACCCCATCGGCTCCATTCCTTCCTTTGGCTCCCTTCCTCGAACCTCGCCTGGAAGAACCGCAGTTCCGGGGGTTCGTAGGTGAACCGGAGGCCCGTGATGCGGTCCCGCTGCTCGTAG
>CAZSPO010000358.1:0-3947 GCA_964608775.1 uncultured Chthoniobacterales bacterium
CGTGCCATCACGTGATACCAAGCCCCCTCGAATTCACTGCGTAACGAACGCGCCACGGATGGAGTTTCAGCCCATAACGAATATTTTGTCAAGATTCGTCACCTGACCCCATAGCCGTCGGAAATCCACCACTTTCGTTTCGGTGCCTGCACAAGTTACAGGATTGTAACATTAACTCCGGATTAACCTGCCAGAGCCGCAGTTTTCCCCTTGACTGTATCTCTCATCTGTTTACTGAAAATTCGTGTCCAAGCTCGCTGACTTTCATCGGATAGCGCCTTTGTTCATGGCAGCCATACTATTTGTCCTGTCCCTTACGAGGGCCTTGGGCGCACCGCCCGTTGCGGTTTTGGAAGCGGAGGTGCGCGCTGGCAGTTGGTCTGAGGAGGCGGCGGAGGTTTTTGAATCGAGTGCGATCCGGCTGCGGTTCAAGGATGATCTTCGCGTCAGACTCCGGGGCGACGAGCTTGTTGATCTCTACACGGGGAACGCCTCGCGCCTGCAGCCAATGTTGACTGCTCTTGAGCCCTTGGGCATCACGGATGCTAACTTCGCACGCTCTGCCTCCGAGTTGCCGGAGGAGGTAATTGATCGCATGATCGAAGCGGCGTGGGAGAGTGGTGCCTCACGAATCGTCGATCAGAATAATCTCTACATCATTCGTCTTCCGAAGGGGGTTACCCCGGCTGAGGTCTTCGCAGCACTCCGGCGGGTCGGCATTCTTGATTACGTCGAGCCAATTCAGAAACCGAGCCCGCCGCCCCAGCTGTTTACCGTCCCAGACCTAACGACTCAGGATCCCTCCGTCTCGCTGCCCCGTCCGCTCCTCCGGAACCTTGGTCAGTGGTATCTTCGTCCGGCTCCACAGGGAATTGATGCCTTTTATGCGCATGCGTGGCGCGGCTCGTTCGGAGCAGGCGAGGGCGTCGGCATCTGTGATATAGAATACGATTTCGAAGAGGGGCACGTCGATCTGCCCGAGGTCGATTTTCTCCGTCGTCCACCGGTCGCCGGGGCACCCGGCTACATTCCCTCGATCTTGGATCGCCATCACGGGACCGCCGTGCTGGGCATGTTGGGGGCACGGGACGATGGGCAGGGCATCACGGGCATTGCTCATGACGCCAGCCTGTCTTTTGTTTCGGAGCTCAATGCTGACGGACTTGGCGATCGCGTCACGGCCATCATCTTGGCCATGAACGCGACTGAGCCCGGAGACATCATTCTCTACGAAATGCAGACCTTCGGGCCGAATTTCGACAGCGATATTGGAACGGCATTCGGGCTTGTGCCGGCCGAGTGGAACCGTTCAGTTTACGACGCCACCCTGCTCGCGGTGAGCCAGGGCCGCATTGTGGTCGCAGCGGCTGGAAATGGCTCCCAAGATCTGGACGATCCTGTCTACAGCGAAGATGTGCCGGGTTGGTCGGATGGCCAGGGACCGTTCCAACCGGAAAATCGGTCGGGATCGATCCTTGTCGGCTCGGCCATTCCCGCGGGGTGGGATTGGGATGGAGACGAAAGTCCAGATCCCGCACCTGCGAGGGTAGTCAATGCGGCACTTCGGACCGGATCTAATTTCGGTTCCTGCGTGGACCTCCACGGCTATGGAATCTGGATCACCACAACTGGCTACGGCAACGTCATCAACTCCGGGGACATCGATGAGTTTCCGATTACTGATGAAATCAGGCCATTGATCGAGAACCCGTCGTTTCAATACACCGCCAGCTTTGGTGGAACATCGGGGGCATCTCCCATGGTCGTCGGTGCTGCCGCGATCGTTCAGGTCCATTTTAAGCGCAAATTTGGACGCCCGGCTACGGCTGCCGAGATTCTCGATATTCTCGCCCGCACGGGAACAGCCGCGACAGCAGATTCTCAGTTTGGCCCCATGCCCGACCTGCGGGCTGCCCTTCGGGATCTTGCTAACCCCGCCATTCTGGCCGCTCCCGGCCCGGTGTTTTCTCCCCCGTCCGGAATCTACGCCGACCCGGTCAACGTGACGATGACCTACGGTTCCACCCTGCAGAATGCGGGTAATACGGTCATTCGTTACACGACCGATGGCTCCGAGCCGGATTTCGACAGCCCCGAGTTCGTCGTGGGCGGCCCCGGCATTCCCGTGGCCACCGGGGCCTACATCCGGGCGCGTTCGTTTCAATATGATGCCGCGCTGGATCGCTATTTTGGGGGAGCTGTCACCAATGGGTCCTTCGGTATGGCCAACCTCGCGGCGGCCGACCAACCAAACGTCACGATTTCTACCGGCGGTGACTTTGGCTCGGGCGTTTCCATTTCCAACGGGGACTCGGGAAGGGCGTATTCCGCGCCCGCCAGCCTCGTCATGACGAGCAGCACGTTCGATGCAACCATCCGGTATTCATTCAACGGAATCCTTGACGGATCCTCTCCAGTCTACACGGATCCGATTTCCCTCCCCGTTGGCCGCTACGACCTGATGGCTCGCGCGACGGCACCTCGTCATGGAACCAGTCCGGTCTTCCGAGCCTCGTTTGAGGTGGCGGAATACACGGCAAATCCCGGCGGCTCGATTCCACCGCCGATCCCCACGATATTCCCGGAGACTGGCGTTTACTCTGGATCTGTAGTGGTGTCTCTCGTCTCGGACTACCCGTTCCTGGCTTTGCGCTACACGACCGATGGCTCCGATCCCACGGTCGACTCTCCCCTCTACGAAAGCCCCTTCGTGCTTTCGGAGTTGGCCACGGTCAAGGCACGGGCTTTCGCTGGAAGCCTCGGCAGTGAAGTCGTCTCCGCTACGTACAACATTCTGGGTGTACCGCCTCCGCCTTCCATCTCGCCTGCGGGTGGCGAATTCAATAATTCGGTCACGGTTACTCTCCAGTCTCTCCCGGGCACGTTTATCCGCTACACGCTCAACGGTTCTGACCCGACCGTTGCTTCACCCGTTTACACAAATCCGATCAGCCTGGGCATTGGG
The DNA here is from genome assembly GCA_964608775.1 of uncultured Chthoniobacterales bacterium. Classification (GTDB taxonomy): domain Bacteria; phylum Verrucomicrobiota; class Verrucomicrobiia; order Chthoniobacterales; family CAZSPO01; genus CAZSPO01. Next base: position 2,966 of record CAZSPO010000358.1, read on the forward strand.
TCTCATACGGTGAAAGCCCGGGCGTATCGCGGCGCGGGCCAGCTCGTGAGCGAGATAAGCTCAGCTGATTTCCGCGTTTACAACCCTTCGCTGATCGTCCAGCCACCCGACTTCCTGCCCGCTCAAGAAAACCAGACCTTGGAGTTTACGTTGCTGCTGCAAAGTGACACGGAGGACGCCGAAATTCGCTACTCCATCGATGACTTTGGCAACGACGTTACGGAAAGTTCCGCTCTTTACGATCCGGAGAATCCGCCATTAATCAGCTCCAACCCGGGGGGGCGTGACATTTTCATCAAGGCCCGAGCCTTCAAAGGAGGAGCCGCCAGCGATCAGCGCCAAAAAGCCTACACGGTCTTCTGGCCTTATGACCCGGAAGGGCGCGAACTGCGCGTGGGAGACCCGGCACCCGACCTTCCTGGAGGAGTTTACACCAATCCGATCGCCGTTCGTTTCACCACCGACACGCCGTTTGCGAATTTTCCGTTCACAACCGATGGATCCGATCCGCTGGCGAGCGACACATCGGGAACGCTCTTCGGATCCGCCCACGACGGAGGCACGCGGTCCAACGCGATCACGATCTCGCGCCCCACGGCTCTGAGAGTCGCGGCAGCGCGCCTCGGATTCCTGCCGGGAACCTCGTCCGTCGAACAATACACCTTCCAATGCGCGGCACCTGTCTTTGAGCACTCCGGAAACGTCGTCTCAATCTCGTCAGAAACCGAGAATGCCACGATTCACTTTACCGTCGACGGATCCACCCCCACAACGGCTTCCCCCGTTTACGCGGCCCCCGTCCCACTCGCGGAAGGGGCCAACGTCATCCAGGCAATCGCTGTCCGTTCCAACTTCGATCCGAGCGCGGTCGGAGCCTTTGCTCTTGTGCGTGCGGAAGCAGAACCCACACCGAGCCCGACACCGAGCCCGACACCGACACCGACACCGACACCGACACCGACTCCGACACCGACTCCGACTC
>CAZSPO010000359.1:0-3898 GCA_964608775.1 uncultured Chthoniobacterales bacterium
GTATCGCACGCGCCTTCCATGGTATCCACCGTTTCGACGAAGATTTCGCCACAGTAAGGGCCTGCACCTCAATATGGGTGATCAGTTCCATAAGGGAGTATCCTCTATCCGCCTCGGTTTGCAAGTGACGACCTCCACCCAGCGAAGCGATGCCCCCCTATGGCCCACCCTATTGGCCACCCGGAACCTCGGCCTTCTCCCATTCCACCAACGGCGCGTCGCTCCAAAGATCTTCTAACGCATAAAAATCCCGTTGCGCCGCCTGCATGACATGCACCAACACATCCCCGTAATCGAGCACCAACCATTGACTCCCCGGCATCCCATCCGTCGCCTGCGGCCTCAGCCCCCATTGCTCCTTCAGCGCCCCTCGCACCCCGTTTGTAATGGCCTTCAACTGCGGCTCCGATTTGGCCGAGGCCATGACGAAAAAATCTGCGAAACTCGAAATTCCCCTCAAATCAAGCACGCTGATGTCGTCGGCTTTCTTTTCAGCAGCCGCTCGGGCGGCGGCAATGGCGGTCTCGAAAGAGGAGGGAGTCAAGGTGAAGAATAAAGACCGTGCGCCGCGATGTATGCCGCCACACGCTCCGGCACCAAATAACGAATAGACCGCCCTCTGGCAACCCTCTCCCGAATTTCTGTGGAAGAAATATCCAACAACCGTTCCAGCCGCAGAGACGGGAATGCCCCCCCCGATCGCCCGGCTGCCGCCCGGCCAAACACCACCAACTGCGCCCGCTCCAAAATGCGCTCGGAATCTTTCCATTGGTCAAACACCGCCAGATTATCCTCCCCAATTAACAAATAGAAAGCCGACCCAGGCCGGGCCACCGCAAGTTGTTCCAAGGTGTCAACCATGTAAGAGGGAGGCGGTCGGTCAATCTCGACCCGGTCCACGACCAACCGTGCATCCCCTTCCACCGCCCGTTCCAACATGGCCAACCGGTGTTCGGGCGAAGCCGCCCCCGGACGCGCTTTCAATGGATTGCGCGCCGCTGGCACCATTCGCACTTCGTCCAATCCAAATCGCTCCCACGCGTCCCTGGCCAACACCAGATGACCGTGATGCACCGGATCGAAGCTCCCGCCGAATATTCCGATTTTCATCCCGCCACCTTGCAAAGCCGACCCCCGCCCGGAAAAGCATAAACCGACTGGCACCGCTCGGGCACCGGGTTGGGACGCCCCCAGAGCGCTCCCTAGCAAGGGCGACTTCGCTTTTTGCTTTCGGTCTCGTTGATTGACTGCGATAGGATCGATTTGCTGACATTGCCATGGAAGAAGACCTGCATCCGCTTATCTCGATTCGATTGGAAAAACGCGACGCCCTTGCCGACCACGGGGTGGATCCCTATGGAGCGGCCTTTGAAACCGATGGACCAATCGAGACGGTGCGAGCTCGGTTTGCCGAGGGCATCCCATTGCGCGCCGCCGGGCGGATCACGGCCCATCGTGACATGGGGAAATCTCATTTTCTCGATCTGTCTGACGCGACCGGGCGCATCCAAATTTACCTTCATGCCAAGCAGTTTTCCCCCGAGCAATGGGCGCTGTTTCAGCTCCTGGATCTCGGAGATTTTCTCGGGGTCGAAGGAGAGGGGTTTGTTACAAAAACGGGTGAGCCCACCATCAAGACGACGGCCTTCACCGTCTTGGGCAAAGCGATTCGACCGTTGCCAGACAAGTGGCATGGCCTGGCTGATACCGAAGCCCGTTATCGCCAACGCTACCTCGATCTCGTCGCCAACCCGGAGACCCGCGCCATCTTCTATCAGCGCATTCGGATCGTGCGCGAAATCCGGCGGTTCCTGGATGATCGCGGCTTTTTAGAGGTCGAAACTCCCATGATGCAAGCGGTAGCAGGCGGGGCGGCGGCCACCCCATTTGCCACCCATCATAACGCCCTCGACCTGCCGCTTTACCTCCGCATTGCGCCCGAGCTTTATCTCAAACGGTTGTTAGTAGGAGGATACCCGAAAATTTTTGAGCTGAATCGCAACTTTCGCAACGAAGGGATCAGCCGCCGTCATAATCCGGAGTTTACTATGCTCGAAGCCTATTGGGCGTTTGCCGACTTCGAGAAAATGGCGGAGCTCGTCGAGGAATTGATCTGCCATCTCGCGGAGACGCTCTGCGGCGGGTTGCAGATCGAACATCGCGATTCAGATAATACAGTCCGCCGAACCCTCAATCTTGCCCGCCCCTGGAAACGGGCGCGTTACGCCGATCTCATCGAAGCCGCTCACCCCGGCTGGGCCACCCTCACGCGCACCGAGCAGGAAGCGGTGCTGCGACAAAGAATGATCGAGTTCGCCGCTGACATGGAGGATTACGAGCTCACTCAGCAATTGTTCGAAAAAGAGGTGGAAGAAAAACAGATCGATCCGTTGTTCGTCACCCATCTCCCAAAGGAATTGGTCCCGCTCGCCAAACAAAATCGGGATCAGCCCACGTGTGTCGATGTGTATGAATTGGTGATCAACGGCCAGGAAATTAGCCCGGGCTACAGCGAACTGAACGACCCCGTCATCCAGCGCCAACGGCTGGAAGCTCAGGCCGGGGCAGAGATTCAGAAGTTGGACGAAGATTTCCTCACCGCCCTCGAACACGGCATGCCACCAGCCGGCGGCATTGGCATCGGCATTGACCGCCTAGTGATGCTCCTGACCGGGGCCCCTTCGATTCGGGATGTCCTCTTCTTTCCGTTGCAACGCCCCCAGCATTAGCTCGGAAAATCGAGTCGGTAGAAACAGGGAATGATGGAATGATCCATGCTCATTTTCGGATGTTCCATGGTTCGACCTCTCTGGCCTGAGTAAAAGGTTTCTATGTCCATCCCCCGACCCAAGTATCCCCCCCAGTTCCAACGGCAGGTGCTCGACTAAGGATACTACCCCGACGGCCTCATGACCGCGCCGCCCTCACCCGTCCGTCCGCCATTGAATCGGTCGATTCACCCGATTGGGGTTTTTTAAGCCTGGGCAGCGTAGGCGCTGGGCGTTTTGCCGGTGTATCGCTTGAAGACCGTCGCGAAATATTGTGAGGAGGGAAATCCCAGTGCAAAAGCGATCTCCGTGACGGTTCGACCTCCCTCAGCCAGCCATCCGGCTGCCTGATGCACTTTCGCCCGCATGACATATTCACCGGGTGGCACCCCGAACTCCTGTTTGAACCGCGCCTGAAATTGCGGCACCGACAGGTCGGCTTCCCCCGCCAACTCTGGAACGGTCAGGGGCCGATCCAGATTCGCATGCACATAGGCCGCCAGACGATCCAACCGCCCTGGCTCTCGCTGCGGCAGATGTCCGCTGCATGCGATCACTTCTAACAAAAAATCGAGCAGCGCGGTCCTCAGCCGGATCGGGGTGAGCGACGTGGCGGGAGCCAGGAGCGTTTCCATCATCCCGTCCAAAAGCCGGGTGATTCTCAAGTTGCCGGTGAACAGCCGCGGGTGCAATCCCAGCAAACTCCGTCTCAACGCCCGGCCCTCCCGCTCCGGCAATTGTAACATCGACCCTGCTTTCGGCGGAATTTCTAAGATCAACCAATACAACACCCCTTTCTCTTGCGGCGTGGAGGCGCTGCTGTGGACCTCATCCGGAAACGAAACAAACAGATCGCCCCCATGCATCCGGAATCGTTCGCCCCCCACCTCATAGGTCTGGCGCCCCCGCACAAGGTGACAAAATTCCATGGAAGCCGGATGCGCGTGCGCCGTCAGTTGCTTGCCCGCCCGGGTATGGTTGTAACGCCCCAGGAAGGACCACCCCGCCACGCCGCGCCGGTGCGGTTGCATTTCCAAACGCGACTGGTTTTTCCAACGAACTCCGGCACCGGCCATGTTTCATTTTCTATGGCCATCGCCATGCGGAAGGCAACCCGCTTTCTTTCTGCC
>CAZSPO010000360.1:0-3898 GCA_964608775.1 uncultured Chthoniobacterales bacterium
AGGCGACCTAGTCATGGCCGCCGAAAAGATCACCCCGGACGCGTTGAATTTCATCGGCACTCACGCCCGAGGGATGATTTGCGTGCCGATCACCGGTCGGCGCGCGACAGAATTGGGGCTGCCTCCGATGGTGCAACAAAACCGCGAGCAACATCAGACCGACTTCACTGTCACCGTCGATGCCGCCAATGGAATCACCACCGGGATTAGCATGGCGGACCGGACCAAGACCATCCTCTGCTTGGCGGATCCAGCCAAAGGCCCGCGTGACCTAGTGCAACCCGGCCATATTTTTCCCCTGCGAGCAAAGCCGGGCGGCGTGCTGCAACGCGCCGGTCACACGGAAGCCGCCGTTGATCTCGCCCGGTTGGCAGGATTGGAACCCGCCGGGGTCATTTGCGAAATCCTGCAGCCCGACGGCACGATGGCCCGGCTTCCTGAGCTGATGAAGTTTCGCAAAAAACACCGGCTCAAAATGGGATCGATCCGGGATCTCATCGCTTACCGGCGGACGCGTGAAAAGTTGGTTGAACGGGAAGAAACCGTCTTGATGCCGACCGAATACGGAGATTTTGAGCTCCACCTTTACCGCTCCATTCTCGATGGCCAACATCATCTCGCGCTGACCCGCGGCAAGATTAGCAAGAATCGCCCGACTTTGGTGCGGGTTCACAGCGAATGTCTGACGGGCGACGTGTTTGGTTCCCGCCGCTGCGATTGCGGCAACCAACTGCACGCTGCCCTCCGGCAAATCGATGAAGCCGGTGAGGGCGTGCTCGTTTACATGCGTCAGGAAGGGCGGGGCATCGGGCTCGCCTCCAAAATCGCGGCTTACAAATTGCAGGAAACCGGGTTGGACACGGTGGAAGCCAACGAGCGCCTTGGCTTCGCCGCTGATCTCCGGGAATACGGCATCGGTGCCCAAATTTTGCTCGACCTAAACGTTCGTAAATTCCGGTTGATGACCAACAACCCGAAGAAAGTCGTCGGGCTCGATGGATACGGCTTGGAATTGGTCGAGCAAGTGCCGATCCAATCGGTTCCCAACCCGCATAATATCCGCTATCTCGATACCAAAAGGACCAAGCTCGGTCATTTGTTATAAGCGCTGGGAGCGCTGAGAGCGATCACCCCCCTTGCCTCGCCACCGGCAAAATATGGTCCTCCATGATCCGGATACCGGTCACCGGCAGGTAATGATAGGGGTCATGCAAAAAATAGTTTTCATGCTCGGAAAGGGCTGACACTTCGGTCAAATCGACCAAGTCAGGAAAAATTGCCCGCATATCGGCCTTCCAACGCGCAAACTCCGCCCCGGCCGGCATGCCCCGAATCAAATCCAACACCGCGTCATTCTCCGGATTGACGAAGGCCACCACCGGGATGCCCCGGGCCTTCAATAAATCGCGGATCTCCCGCAGCACCGCGATTCGTGCCTCCGAATATCGGAAGTTTTGGAAGGTTTGATCCCGGAGCAACTTCAGCGCCGGTTCGTAATGTTCCTCGGTCAGGCCGACTTCCAAATCGAGATACGGCTTGGGGTTCGACTGGCCCGTTGTCAAAATGGTCGGTTCCTTGCCGATTAACCGGCGCGTCACCGCTTCGACTGAGTATTGAAACGATTTCGCGTTCAGCAAATACCGACAGAGATCCGGCCAAAATGGGCGCTCGAACGGATCGGGCCGGAGCGGTTCTGCCCCTTCGTTAAACATCCCGTAATCCAGCCCCAACACGACCAACCGCTGCCCGTGCGCATACCGTTCGAGAAATGCGAGAATCTCCTCCGGCTTTGCTCCCGCAAAACCGGCATTGAGAAAACGGTATTCGCGAATCTGCGCCGGATCGATGATCGACGGTTTGCTGTTCCCGACAATCAAAGCGTCGTGCGGATAGTGGGTGGCCGCCGTCGCTTTATACTCGCGCTCAGCCGAAATGTAGACACCGATCCAATTCGTGCCGAACCGGTAGTAGGGATCAATCCAGAGATTGACCGCCGCCACCCCCCCGAGCAGGACGCAAGCCGTCCACGCAAAGCCGCGCAAAAAACGCCGAGCTTGCGGACGCACTTCGTCAGAACTGGAAATAGAGAAATTCACTGACGTTCGATAGCGATAACACACCGATCACAAAAATCACGGAAGAAACCAGCGCCCAGCCTAGCGTGGGCTGCCAGGCAAGCCGACTTTTCCAACCACGGAGCTGTTCGCCTTCCGGCATCGGTTCGTAACTCGGCTGCCATTGACCGAAGATCTGCCGGACGTTAGGGCCTAACCAGGCGACGGCCAGACAGAGCAGCACCACCCCGAAATGCCGTGGTTTCATGGCCGAGTCAAGGGTTGGCTCAACCAGCCCGAGCATGCCCGCCAGCATGCGGCCCGCCGTGGGCAAATCGGCCGACCGGAAAAACACCCACCCGATCACCACCGCGACAAACGTCACGCCCCAAGCCCAGAGCCGTGTTTTATCCGTTTCGCGCCCGCCGACGATCTGCTGCCAACCATGGTTGATCATAAGATAGACCCCATGCAAAGCGCCCCAAAGCACAAAGGTCCAGCCCGCTCCATGCCAGAGACCGCCCAACGTCATGGTGATCAACAAATTCGCGTAGCGCCGGATGGGGCCGCGTCGATTCCCGCCAAGCGGAATGTAAAGGTAGTCGCGCAAAAACCGGGAGAGCGTGATATGCCACCGCCGCCAAAACGCAATGATGTCGCCGCTTTTGTAAGGCGAATCAAAATTGAGCGGCAGCCAGATCCCGAACATCCGAGCCAACCCGATCGCCATGTCGGAATAACCCGAGAAATCAAAGTAAAGTTGCCCGGTGTAAGCCAGCGCTCCCCCCCAGGCATCGAAGGGGGAAGGGACGGTGCCGGGTTCCGCCACCGGTTGAAACACCCCGGTCGCATAAGCCCCAAGCGTGTCAGCGATGATGACCTTTTTGAACAAACCAAAAGCAAAAATGGAAAGCCCGGTCGCCAAGTTGAGCGGGTCAAATCGATAGGTCGATTCCCTGGCAAACTGGGGCATCATCTCCTTGTGATGCACGATCGGCCCCGCGATGAGCTGGGGGAAAAAGGAAACGAAAAGGGCGTAATCCAAAAACCGATATTCCCGGGTCAACCCTCGGGAGGCATCGACGAGATAAGCGATTTGTTGAAAGGTGAAAAAGGAAATGCCCAGCGGCAAAATGATAGTCTGCAAATGCCAGTCGAATCCCACGGCGGCATTGAGGTTATCGACGAAGAAATTTGCATATTTAAACCAACCCAACGCCCCGAGGTTCAGGATGACTCCTAGCAGTAAGAGCTGACGTTTCGGAGTCGCCCCGCCTCCACTGGCCAAGGCCAGACCGATCGCGTAGTTGACCAGCAAGGAAGCCAATAACAACCCGAGATACGCCGGATTCCACCAAGCGTAATAGAAGAGCGAGGCCGCCACCAACCACGCCTTTGCCACTCGCGGAGCCGCTGCCTTCGAGAGCCAATAAAACCCGACGAGGGTAATCGGCAGAAAGAGCAGGATGAAAACGTAGGAATTGAAAAGCACAGGAAAAGCAGGACGCTGCCTCATTCATCGCCCCATCGCAAGCGTTCGGCCCAAATGGCCACTCGCCTCCCCCACCCCGCTCGCACGCTTGGTTTGGCCTGTTTGATGCATTGATGATACCGGATTGGCCGCTTACCTGTGCGGACTAAGAGACAACGTCCCGCACGACCTGCCCAATGATGGCCATCCCCTCTCGCACAACCTCGTCCGGCATGGCATAGCTGATTCTGAGGCATTGCCGACTTTGCGCCACCGCTTCTTTGTTTCCGTGCGCGAAGCATTCCCCCGGCACAACCAACACCCCCCGCGCTTTCAAGCGCTCATATAATTCCCGACTTGAAATCGGCAAATT
>CAZSPO010000361.1:0-3891 GCA_964608775.1 uncultured Chthoniobacterales bacterium
AAAGTAGGGACATGCTCCTTCCTAAGACTTTGCATTGCAAATTGCAGCTAAACTGTGAAGATAGATGTTTGGACTCAGCACTCTTTTAATATGAAACATAGATAGGGTATCGATTGATACCACTCTTGTCCCAGTAACTTGATCATAACCCTAATTTTTGTGACCCAGACCCGAGATTGTAAAATGTGAATACCAACCAAACCAATGCAGATGTGAATGCATCCTAAAATATGCATATAAGTGAACACAAACACAGAGTTGTTTCTTGTTTTTGTTCTTATCTAGTTATGCGTTTTTCGTTCCGATCAGTTCGTAAATCTCGACCGGCAACCCGCTTTCGCGAGCGGTCCAGAGGTCGGCGGGTCGGACCACCGCGATTTTTGCGGCCAATTCGAGGGTGCGCCCGCCGATGAGCAGCCGGGTGCCGTAACGACAATTGGCTTGGCAAAGCGCCCGGGCAAAATCGCCCGGCTCCCCCCCTGCCCCGAGTTGGCGGTCCACGCCGTAGGAGGCGAGAATCACTTCGTCGGAATGGACGGCGATGCGAAAGTCCGGGGTAAGGGCATGGCTGGCTCCGAGTTCGAGATTCAACCGGTCGAGATGGCGCACGAGATCCAGCGCGGTTTGGCAAGCGGTGGCGGCGTGATCGGAGTCTGGGAGCGGCGCACCGAACAACGCCCGGAGCCCTTCCCCGTCGCTTTGATCCAAGTAAGCGCCGGCTTCCAGCAGAATGACCGAGGCGGTGTCGAGCAGGCGGTTGAGGAGCTGGACGGATTGGTCGAGTGGCACCTGATCGACGAGCTGCTCGTGGTTGACCACTTCGACCACCAAGAGAGTCGCTTCCCGGCATTCCGGAGAAAAAGGGAGCGGCAAGGGGCTTTCGACCACCGCATGAATAGCCGGGAGCCGCAGCCGGGGAGCGAGCAATTCCAGCGCCTGCCGTTTTCGTTGTCCGACCCGGCTCAGGGCAAAGATGGCTCCCCCGCCGAACGCGAGCAGGACCGCAGCAACCGCCCCGAACGGAGAAAAATAGCGGTCGAAATAGGCGAGCAACCAAGTGGCGAAGACCAGTTCCAGAAGCAAAACCCCCGTTAGCAGGAGGCGGAGGCTCCAACGCGTCAGGTCGGCCACGAGATAAGCCGTGCCAATCCCGAGGGCCAGCCAGAGAAGCCGCATGGCTTCCATCGGAAGCGCCGGGTCGTCGAGGCCGACTTCGAGCTGGGTGCTCATCCAGAAATCGGCCGCATCAAACCAGCCGAGTTGATGCGCGATTTCCACGGCCAACGCCGCCATGATCCCGATGAACAGGGAGAATTTCAGCGCACGACTCATGAGGCGGAGGCGGGGGGCGTTTCGGGTTGTTCCCGATAAGAACGGAGCACTTGCTGGCTGAGATATTGATCCGGGGCCTCCACGGCTTCGACCGGCAGGAGGAAGGTCGTCTCACCCGAGCGCGTCCGCAGCAGGTTTAGACCAAATTGATAATCTTCAAACGCCACCTCGCACCAGCCGCGCACCGACCGGTCTGTCTCGGTGGCCAAGGTTACAATCCGTGCCTCGGCCTCGGGCGTGAACCGGATTTTCAGCCCATGTTTTTCCTCAAACTTGGTGCAAAAAGCCGCCACATCCTCGTGACGCAGCACGGCAGCCTTGGCGCGGCCTTCCTCCAGTAAGCGGGCGAGCACCGACTCCGGTTGCTCGACAAAGGCGGCATCCACTTGAATCCGGTCGACGCCGTTCCCTGGCAGCGCGTATTTAAATTCGCGAAACAGACGTTCACAGACCGTGACCAATCCGCGTGCTCCGGTTTCTTCCCCTGCGGCCTGGGCGGCAATCCAGCGCATGGCGGCCTCCTCGATTTCAGCTTCGATCCCGTAGGCCCGGAAGGCGGCTTCATACTGCCGGAGGATGCTGCCTTCGGAGGTTTTTAGAATGGAAAAGAGATCTTCCTCCGACAACGCATGGCAGAAAACCCGGACCGGCAGCCGCCCGACGAATTCGGGTTCAAAGCCGTAATCAATGAAATCCCGGGTGGCAGCCTGAGCCACCCAATCATCGTGGGACAATTCCTGAGCGGGTTCGGTCATAAAGCCGATCCGCCCGCTAGCGACACGTCGCCGCACTTGCTCGCCGATTTTTTGGAATGCCCCGCTGACAATGAAGAGGATATTCCGGGTGTTCACACTTTCCCGGGTGACCTTGCCTTTGCGTTGAAATTCGAGGGCTGCCTGGATTTGCGACTGCATATCCATCGGACTGCGAAGGGAGACCTCGGTCTCTTCCATCAATTTCAACAAGGCCGTCTGCACCCCCCGCCCGCTGACATCGCGGCCTTGGACGTTGGGCGCTGCGGCTAATTTATCGATTTCGTCGATGTAAACAATTCCGGCCTGAGCCAGTTCGAGGTTGCCATCGGCTTTGTGGACCAATTCGCGGATGAGATCTTCGACATCCCCCCCGACGTAGCCGGTTTCACTGAATTTCGTGGCGTCGGCTTTCACGAAGGGGACGCCGATTAACTCCGCGATATGTTTAATCAGATAAGTTTTTCCCACCCCGGTGGGGCCAACCAAGAGGACATTTTGTTTGCTATAATCCCGCCGCGCCAAGTCGGGATCGCGGGCGCATTCCCGGACATGGTTGTAATGATCGCAGACCGCGATCGCCAAGACCTTCTTCGCCTCTTCTTGCCGAATCACAAACCGGTCGAGATGCTGTTTCACCTCGCGAGGCGTGAGGGTAAAGGCGAACGGATCAGCCGCTGGAGCCTGGTCGGTCGGTGGGGGGTCGGTTTCTGTCGTTTCGTTTTCGGTGACGCCGCTGGTGAAGGCGAGGTTTTGGCCGAATTGCGTTTTGAGAAATTCAGACAGCCGCCGCTGGATTTCCTCCGGGCCGGGCAGGGTGGGGTCGCTCATGAGGATTACCGTGACACAGCATCACGATTTGCGCCAACGGACAAGTTTCACGCGAAACCGGGAGAAATGGTGCGCTGGATGGTTGACTCAGGGGTTCGAATCCGGTTCTCTGTTAATCGTTGAGAGGAGAAGGAGCCTATCCCGTTGATTCCGCAATCCTCCAGCACCTCGATCCACACAACCGAAATTAAATTCTATTCTGCCACATGAAACGTTCCACATTCATCCGCGAAGCTCTGCCAGCTGCTGCCATCGCCACCTTCGTCGGGGCCGGTCTTGCCGGAACCGCCGACGCCCAGGACAAGCCCACCACCGAAAATCCTCCTGCGGATAATGAAGCCGATATGGCAGAAGCCCGGGCGTTGCTCAAATCCCTTGATGCGGCCTATAACAATCACGATCTGGAAGGGGTGAAAGCCTGCTTCGGTGACGTGCCGCGTGTCATTCTGATGGGAACGGGTTCCGGGGAATACTGGATCGGCAAAGAAGCCATCGGCGAAGCTTACACCGAGATGTTTAAGGATTTCGACAAAGGCTCCGAGAAGTTCGATTACAAACTCCGTCGCGGCTCCCTCTCCTCCGACATGGGCTATCTTACGACTGCCGGGTTGGTGACCTCTTCGAAAGATGGCAAACCCCATGAGTATGTGTTGAACGTCAGTCTCGTGGTGCAAAAACTCGATGGAGCCTGGAAAATCGTCAGCCTTCATTACTCCAATCTTACGGGCGACGAAATCACCGTGCGCGAAGCCTGAACCGGACCTCCGATCTTATGCAAGAATCTCAAGAACCTGAATCTCCTTCTGATCCCCAATCGCCAGCCAGTTCTGAAACAATCGACCGCCGGGCCTTTCTCGCCCGCGCGGCGGGTTGGTCGAAAGCGGCCATCGGAGCCGCCCTCCTCGGCGCCGCGATGACGGCGACGCCCTCCCGCTCTGAAGCCCGGACCGGGGTCTGGGTCAATAGCCGCGGCGGC
>CAZSPO010000362.1:0-3881 GCA_964608775.1 uncultured Chthoniobacterales bacterium
AGGGTGCCAGTTCACCGTCGTCCGCTCCGGCAGCCGCAGCTCCGTCAACTGCGTCACCCCGCTGTTCGCTGGGAAATCCGAGATCAGATGAATCGTCACCCCCGACGCTGACTCGTTCGCCGCCCAAGCCAGAGCCGCTTCGACCGCCCCCGGCAAGTCCTCGGCGCGGTCGCTTGGTTCTTTTCCGGCCAACCGTTCGCGCACCCCCACCCGCGTCGTTTCTCGGGTGTCCGGCTCCGATTCTCCACTTGGGGTCCAGAGGGGATGGAGGGTCTGATCAAAGAAAAACATCGCCAACCGCTCTCCTGATCCCCGTTGTTCCGCCAATGTCGTGGCGACCGCCTTGGCCTCTTCCCAGGCCGGGCCGCGCATGCTCGCGCTTTGATCGATTAACACCACCGACACCCCTCCGCCGGGGTCGGCCGGTTCCCGTTCATTCCAAACGGGCCAGGCAAACGCCAGCACCAGCAGGGCCAACGCCAAGCAACGAAGCACAAGGAGAACCCAATGCTCCACCCGACGACGGCGTTGCGGTGGGGGCGGTTGGTCGTCCAAAAATAACATCCCACCGAAGACGACCCTCCGCGTCACCCGCTGCTTCCGCAGATGGAGCCAAATGGGAAGGGCCAACCCGAGCAGCCCAAGGAAAAAGGCGGGAGCCAGCCAACTCATCCCCGCCCCCCCCGTCCCCTAGCCCGTCCCTTAACCCGTCGAGGACCGGCTTTCGCCCGGTCAGCCAGCCAATCAAACAGCGCGAATTCCAACGGTTGATCCGTGGTCATCCGATGGTAATGCGCGCCAAGTTCGCGACAGGCCGATTCGGCTTCTCTCAAATGACGACCGAGCCGCTCCAAATAACCGGCCCGCACCGCGACGGGATCGACCGTCAGCCGCCGGTCCGATTCCAAATCGGCAAACTCAGCTGGGTCCCGGAAATCGAAGGTTAACTCGGCGGGATCCAAAATTTGGAATACCGTCGCCTCATGCCCGCACGCCAGCCATTCCGCGAGTCGGGGGCGCAGGGTGTCGAGGGGGGTGAACAGGTCCGACACCAAGATGAGGGCGCTCCGTCGCCGGATCAACTCAGGCACCCGCGCGAGGGCGCTGCCCAACCCCGTGCCTCGCCCCTTCACCAACTGATCCAAGGCCGCTGTCATTTGCTGAAAATGCCCCCGCCGCCGCCCCGGCGGCAAATGGGCGCGGATGGCGTCGTCAAAGGCCAACAACCCGGTCGCATCTCCTTGCCCGTGCAAAAACAATCCCAAAGTCGCCACTAACGTCGCTGCATAATCCAACTTCCGATAGCCGCGACTCCCATAGCCCATCGAGCCGCTAACATCGACGAGGAAGAGGGCCCCGACATTCGTTTCTTCTTCAAATTTACGAAGATAATGCCGATCCGTCCGCGCAAAGACCCGCCAATCGATCCAGCGCACGTCGTCCCCGGCCGCATAAGGTCGATACTCCGTGAACTCCGTCGAAAACCCATGACGCGGACTCCGATGCAGCCCATGGTAGAACCCATCGACCACCACCCGGGCACGGAATTCCAGTTGCTGAATCCGCATCAGCGCAGCGGGATCATGCCGCAAGCCCCCGGTTTCTACCATGCCTGCTCTCCCGTCGTTGAAATGGGGAAGGGAGCCATGCGGTTAATCGGCCCTCACGTCTGCCAGCAACCGGTCAATGACATGGCTCACGGTGGCTCCTTCTGCTTCTGCCTTGTAATTGAGTAAAATCCGATGGCGCAACACCGGGTGGGCCACCGCGCGGATGTCGTCGTAAGTGGCGTGCGTGCGATTGGCAAGGAGCGCACGGGCTTTGGCTCCGAGCACCAGACATTGCCCCGCCCGGGTGCCCGCCCCCCAGTTCACCCACTCATTCACAAAACTCGGGGCGGCCGGTCGTCCCGGTCGAGAAGCGGCGGCCAATCGGACGGCGAACCGGATCACCTCCTCCGCGACCGGCATCCGACGGACCAACGCCTGAAAAGCGAGCAAATCTTCCCCGGTCAGCAGCGGCTCCAACGGCGGGGCCGTGCGGGCGGTAGTTTGCCGGACCACCTCGACTTCATCGGCCTCAGAAAGGTAATCGATGAGAATATCGAACATAAACCGGTCGAGCTGCGCCTCGGGCAGGCCGTAGGTTCCTTCCATTTCAATCGGGTTCTTGGTTGCGAGCACAAAGAACGGAGCCTCTAACCTGTGACGATGGCCGCTCGCGGTGACTTGGTATTCCTGCATCGCTTCCAGCAGGGCGGACTGCGTTTTGGGTGGGGTCCGATTGATTTCGTCCGCGAGCAGAATGTTGGCAAAAATCGGGCCGGGCACGAAAGTGAGTTGGCGACCGCCCTCGGCCGTTTCCACCAGGATTTCGGTGCCGGTAATGTCGGCGGGCATCAGATCGGGGGTAAATTGAATGCGTTGAAATCGCAGGTGAAACACTTGGGCAAGCGATTTGACGAGGAGCGTTTTGGCTAAGCCCGGAGCTCCTGATATCAGGCAGTGGCCACCAGCAAACAAGGCAAGGAGCATCTGCTCGATCACAGGTTCCTGACCAATGACCACCCGCCCCAGCGCCTCCCGGATTTGCCCGCAGGCCGTGGTGGCGCGTTCGACTTGCTGACGTTCATTTTCAGGATCGGTTTTGCTTTGCATGATAGAGCGCCCGCCTTCAACGGGTCATGAGGTAAAAAATGATGTTAATGCCCATGGGATAAGCTTTTTTTTCGGAGAACTCGCGGAAATACCATTCGTTATCCCCCTCCCGCTCCCAGCCGTCGCCCAGGTCGGTGTTTTGGCACATGAGAAACATCATGCGCCCCTGATCGTCGAACACAGCCCGGTAATGCACCTCCCGCCCCTCTTTTTCCCAGGTGATACCCTGATCCCGCCCTTGCACGGCAACGTTGATCGCGGGGAGCTGCGGTTTTTCTTTCAACCGAAACACCGCTTGAAACAACGGATGTTCAATCGGCAAATCCACAATCTCCCGACCGGGAAAAATCCGCCGGACCTGTTCCAGCACATGCTCCCCTTCATAATCGCCCCAGAAGTCGTCTAACATAAGGAACCCCCCGCTCAGGCAGTAATCACGCAGCGCTTCGCATTCTTCGGGGGTCAACTCCATGTAACCCGGCTCGGCGATATAACAAAATGGGTAGTTGCGAAGAGCCGGATCCGTCGGCTCCAAGACAATCGGATTGGGGTTGACCAGGAGAGCCGTCATTTCATGGAGGCGCCACGAGAAATTCAATTCGGCATCCGGATAATCGGTCGTCCAGCGCCGATGGTAGAACGGGCGAAGCCTGACGAAGGTAAAAGCGTCCGCAGCGAAGTGAGGATCGATTTCCCAGGTGGGCACGCCGTTCCGATATTGGCTCAGATCGATCACCTCGCCCCAACGCCGCTGGGCTTCGACCGGTGCGGCCCAACCGACTGCGAGTGAGAAAAGCAAGGGAAGCAGGAATCGGGTGATGGCTCCGGCGTCGCGCTTGGCTGTCGGGCTTGATGCGGTCATGGCGCGAGTTCCAGCAAGAATGCCAGGGCCTCCCGGTTGCGTGGACTCCCTTCCACCGCCAGCAAGACCTCGCGGCGGGCGGCTGTCGGGTCGATTTTTTCCAACAATCGGGCGAGAGCCAAATGGATCAGGGGTTTATCCGGCGGCTGCAACACGAGGAGGGCTCGGTAAGCCGCCACCGCTTCCTCCACTGCTCCGCGGGCGGCTGCCCCCCTAGCAATGGCCCGCCAGGCCGCTGGGGTGAGCGGTTCGATGGCAAGAATTTCGTTCGCCACCTGGACGCGAGCGGCCGAATCATCCGGCAACAACTCCAGCAAGCGAAGCCGGGCCGGGAGAGCGTCGGCGTCGGAAGCCGCGATGGC
>CAZSPO010000363.1:0-3856 GCA_964608775.1 uncultured Chthoniobacterales bacterium
CGGCATCGTCAGCGAAAGCCGCTTCGACGAGTCGGATGGTTTCATTCACGCCGGTCGCGAGGGCACCGCATTCGTTTTCGAGAATGAGCCGGGCATTGCCTTCTTCCTGGCCGGGGACGACCTGGCTGATGATGACCGGACAACGGGCCGCGATGGCCTCCTGGATCGTGGCTCCCCCGGCTTTTGTAATGACCAGATGATGGTCGTGCAGGAGCTCGGGCATTTTGTTGGTCCAACCGTGAATGGTCACGGATTTACCGGAAGCCGCAACGACTGCCTCGACTTGGCGTCGAAGTTTTTCATCACGCCCGACCGTCACGGAGAGGGTGATCTGATCGAGTTTGAGCAGTTTCCGGAGCATCCGGGGGGCCTGCTTCTTGCCGGAATTGATGAGGTAAAGCACCCGGTGAGGGGGAGCACCGGGGAGGGAACGGGCTCCGGAGGCGGCGAGTTCGGCGAAGCGATGTTTGACTGGGAAGCCGTGCATCCGAATGCGGTCGGGGGGGATGCCGGCTCCTTCGAGCACTTGGCCGGTGGCGTCGTTGGAGACCAGGAAAAAGTCGCTCGACCCACGATACCAGACGGAATTGATGGTGAGAGAATCGGTGACGACCGTGATCTGGGTGAAGTGGCGTTCCCGTCCGTCCGAGTAAATTTCTTCGATGAGATAGTTGTAAATCGGGTAGGTGCAGACGACGGCGTCGGGTTCGACTGAGCGGAGGACATCGGCGAGGGCATTCCGCATTCGGGCGAGGGCAACGAGGTTGGCCTCCATTTTCGGGCTGGAATCGATCCAGTCATAAATTTTGCCCCAGACCCGCGGAGCCCGGTTGATGGCAGCGATGTAAGCCTTGCGGGCGAGATCGTTCAGGCGCCCGTAAGTGGTTTCAAAAAGGTCAAGCACCTCGACCCGGGCTTCGTCCGGCGCAATTTCCTCAATGGCATCGCGGATGCTGCGAGCGGCGGTGTTGTGGCCCTCGCCAAAGCCGGCGGTGAAGATTAGGATTTTCTTCATGCCCGGAAACATAGGGAACCGTCCACCCGGACACGGGCGGCGGGAGAGAAGAGGAAGGGGCCGTTTTTCATTTGGAATTCGTCGGAGAGCATAGGAGAAATGGACCTCATGGCCAGCAAGATCATTGGGAAGACGAAGGGGGCTGCCCTTAAGGTTTACGCATTTATCCGGCTCGCCTTTGCGATGCAATGCCTGCCGCTGGCGACGCAGATGGCTTATCAGATGGTTTTTCTCCTCGCGCCCGGCATGTTGGTCCTGGTGGGACTGCTCAATTTCTTGGGCTCGGATCCGGCGACTCTGGCGGGGATCGTCAGCCTCCTGAAAGCTTTCTTACCGGCGAATTTGGGCGGTTTGATCGACCAACAGGTGGGCACGCTAGTCGTAGCCGGCGGCGGGGGGACGGTGATGAGTGTTGGGTTTCTCATCGGGTTCTGGCTCGGGATGAGCCTGATTGGCACGATCACCCGCGCCCTCAACGCCATCCATGGCACGCAAGGCTCCGCTGCAATTGTGGCTCGTTACTTTCTTTCAGCTCTGCTCTTGTTTTGGTTCGTTGTGGTGGTGTTGGGGAGCTTTAACCTGCTGCTTTTCGGCGAACGGTTCGCTGGAGCAGTGGAGGCGGTCTTTGATCTGCATCTCCCGATCGGTAGCCTGGTCGGGTGGCTGAAATATCCGGCTGTCATTTTCGCGCTCTCCCTCATGGCCTGCGCCCTCTACCTGCTCGCGCCAGATGAACATTTGTGCTGGCGGGAAGTGCTCCCGGGGGCCATGGTCTTTGCGGTCGGCTGGATTGGATTCACCCTTTTCTTCAAAATTTATGTGGAAAACTTCGCCCGCTACGCGGAAATCTACCTCGCGCTAGCCGGGTTCATTATCCTGATGTTTTGGTCTTATGTGACATCCCTCTGTTTTCTCCTGGGTGCGGTGTTAAATGAATTCCTTCGACGCGAACGGCTTGCCAAGCCAATCCCAATGCTCGCTCTGCCCGCGCCGACCCAACCGGCGGCTTGATCCCAACTCCGAATGCAGTAGGGTCGCCCGGTGTTTCCATCGCCCGCGTCCGTGCCCCTGATCCTCCGGCTCTTGCTGGCGGTCCTCTTCATCCTCCCTTTATTGGCGGACGCACAGGTCACAGAAGAGGAGTTGAGGAAAAGAGAACTCTTCCTCCGTTCCCGCGAGCAGATGCGCACCGTGCCCGCCACCCCCCGTCCCCGGCCTGCGGCGACGCCGGTCCCTGCCCCCAGGAGCACCCCGGAACCGGGCAGCGCCCCGAAAGCCATCCCGGTCGCCCAACCTGGTGAAACCCCACCCCCGCTCGCAGAAGAATCCAGCAAGGAACCCACCGAGGAACCCAGCAAGGAGCCTCCCACAGAGCCCGCGCCGACCGATCCTGAGCTGGCTCCACCGCCGCCTCTCCCCCCGGTGCCCCTGCCATCCGAACGAGATTCCACCCCCGAGCCCACCGCCACCCCGGAGCCGGAGCCGACGCCCACTCCGACGCCCACCCCTCCTCCCACCAAACGCGCGATCGTCGTCCAACAGCCGACCCCGCGTCCCACCAAGGCACCCAAGCGAGAAGCGGCGGACGTGACGGTAGAAAAGTCGGGGCGCGACCGCGAAGAGGGGGTCGTTTCCTCTTCCTTCAGTCTCTTCGGGCCCAGATGGAAATATGTCACCGGCAAAGTCAAATCCGCCATCGACAACGCGAGCGTCCGGCGTAACCGATGGAAATATATCATCGTCCACAACAGCGCCACCCGACAAGGCAACGCCAAGATCTTCGAGCGCTACCATCGCAACGTCAGGAAAATGCGGAACGGGATGGCCTACCATTTCGTTATTGGCAACGGCACCTCCACCGGGGACGGTCAGATCGAGGTGGGCAACCGTTGGGTGCGACAAATTAACGGGGGCCATGTCGCCAGTAATTACCTGAACAATATCGCCATCGGCATTTGTCTCGTCGGCGATTTCGACCGCGACACGCCAACCAAACGACAGCGGGAATCTCTGGATGAACTGATCCGTTATCTCCGGCGGCGGGTCGGGCGGATTGACGGCAAACAGTCGATTGTGCGGGGCCATCGCGAGCTTAACCCCCGTCCGACCAGTTGTCCCGGTCGCCGTTTTCCGCTCGACTGGCTTCGCCGGACCTTCGACTAATCTCGCTCAGCCATGCATATCGGGATCATCGGGGCCACCGGCCTCATCGGGCGCGAAATTCTCCATCAAGCCAAGGCGACCGATCACAGCGTCGTTGGATATAGTCGCCGGGCCGACCGCGAGGTCGTCGGGGCAGATGAAACCCGCTCTATCCGGCGATATGACCCCCTCGATTTGGACAATCTCGACGCCCTGATCATCGTGGCCGGAGAACCGGTGTTCGGGCTTTGGACCGATGATCGCAAGGCCGCCATTCGAGCCAGTCGGATCGGGCTGGTCGAGCGGGTCGGGGCGCAATTGGCCCAAACCAAAAGACCGCCACGGGTAATCGTGAGCGCTTCCGCCGTCGGGTTTTACGGTAACCGGGGCGACACCCTCCTGCCCGAGTCCGAACCAGCAGGGGAGGGCTTTCTCTCGGAGGTTTGCCAGGAATGGGAATTGGCCTCTGCCGCACTCGCCCGCCCCGAGGTCCGGGTGGTGATGCCTCGCATCGGGTTTGTGCTGGCCCGCGAAGGAACCGTCCACCGGCTGCTGAAGCTGGGCTTTGGGCTCGGCCTCGGCGGTCGATTAGGGGAGGGCTCCCAGTGGATGCCGTGGATTCACCTTCACGATGTCGCGAGTCTCTTCCTCGATGCCTGCACCCGAGACGGTTTGCACGGACCGGTCAATGCCTGCGCT
>CAZSPO010000364.1:0-3839 GCA_964608775.1 uncultured Chthoniobacterales bacterium
ACGCTGGCGCGACGAAGGCCGACTCCAAACGCGCCGCGACCTCGAGGATTGCATCGTCGAAGGTGCCGCCCAGCGCATCCGCCCGAAGCTCATGACCGTCCTCACCACCTTCATCGGCCTGATGCCCCTCATGCTCAGCGACGGCGCCGGCGCCGACGTCATGAAACGCTTCACCGCTCCGATGGTCGGCGGGCTGGTGACCTCCTTCTTCCTCGAACTCACCGTCTATCCGGCGATCTTCGCACTGAGGCGAAAACGGGGGTGTGGGGTGAGGGGTAGGGGTGCTTGCCTACCGTAGATCACTGAGAAATTCGGACCCGGGGGAAGTGGCGGTGATGAGGAGATGCTCCCTCGCGCGGGTCGCGGCGACGTAGAGGAGATGGCGTTCGGTTTCGAGCAGGGTGTTGAGTTCGTGCATGTCAGAGGCGGATTCGATGCGTGATTGCAAGGGGATCGCCGCTTCGTCGCAGGCGACGATGGCGACACTGCGGAACTCGAGTCCTTTAGCGTCGTGCATCAGGACGGTGGACGGCTGGAGTGTCTGCCCGGCGAGAATGGCTTTGGCGCGGGGTAAGAATTGCTCGCAGCGGACGATGAGGGTGATCTCGCCGGGTTTGATGCCGAGAGCTTCCTGTTCGGCGAGCCAGTGGCGGACGGTTTCGATCTCGGCTTGCTCGGAATCGCAGATTTTTACTATGGGGCTGGGGCCGTTGAAAACGGAAATGGTCTGGCGGCGGGATTCGGTGATGCCGTCGGGGTCTTGCAGCTCGGCATCAAGGAGGAGGTCGGCTTGCCTGCGGATTTGGTGGCTGGTGCGGTAGTTGACTTTGAGAGTGTGCGAGCGGCCACGGACATCGATGCCTTGGGAGAGCCAGGAAAAGGGGTGTTGGAAAATGCGCTGCCCGATGTCGCCGGCGAAGAAAAGGCTCTCGGGGCCGGAGCTGCCGAGGGCGGCAAAGAATTTTAGGTGGCCGACGGAGAGGTCTTGCGCTTCATCGACGATGGCGTGGTCGTAGAGCGGGCGGTCGCTTGCGTTCAAGTTCTCGGCGAGTTTGGTGTAGGCCTCTTCGCGGGTGACTTGATTTGCGGTGCTGATCTTTTCATGGATGTCGGCAAAGAAGGGCCAGAGAGATTCGCGTTGGGCGGGAGAGAGGCGGGAGCGGCGACCGAGGCGGCTGACGTCGAGGTAGTCTTCGAGGCACTTGATTTGGTGGGCGTCAATGATGTGGTGCCATTCGTCCTTGAGAAACTGGCGGCTGAAATTCCGGATGTCTGGTGGAGCGGATTCGTGAGCGGTTTGAATGAGGGCATTGATTTCCTCGGTTCCGATGACTTCGGCTCGTCCGATTCGTGCCTGGTAGAGGTCTTGGGCGAGGGTTTCGAGATCGCGCACGGCGATGCGCTCGCGAAGGAGGGGTTCGTGATAAACGAGGATGTTGAGCTTGGCGACGAGGGTTTTGGCGAGTTGGGGTGAGAAGGTGGTGAGCAGGATGAGGGCGTCGTCGTTTTCGCGGGCGAGGTGGGCGGCGTGGTGGAGGGCGACTATGGTTTTTCCGGTACCAGCGGAGCCGGAGACGCGGGCGGGGCCGTTGTAGGATTTGGTGACGAGTTTGCGTTGGTCGGGGTGGAGGAAGACGCTCCATTTTTCCCAAGGGAATTCGAGGGCGGCCTCCAGTTCTTTGTTGGAATGAATGAGTTGGAAGCGACGTTGGGCGTCCGGATGGGCGAAGGGGTCTTCGCCGCTGGCTACCGGTTCGGGATTGTCCGGGGTGCCGCCGGTGGCGAGTTCGAGGAGGGCATCGGCAGCTTCGGACGGAAGGTGATCGGCAAGGTTCAGCAAACGGGTTTCGTCGGCCTGTCGGACATCGTCGAGCCAGTCGGTGGGGACGCCCCATTGGAGTAAGTCGTCGTTTGAGTAGTCTTTGAAGGGGAACTTGGTCTGGGCGTCGGGAATTTTCGGGTCTACCGCGACGTAGTTGGGGATCTCGATATCACGGATGGTCTCGCGGATCTGAACGATTTGGGCGACGCCGGTTTTCGGGTGGTTTTCGAGGCGGCGGTTTTGCGCCCACGCATAGGCTTGATCGTGGTGATCGACGTAGCAGACGAGGAGGTTGTTGCCGCGTTTGTGGACGATGAGGCGGATGTCGCGGTTGACGCGGACAGACCAGAAATCCGCGTCCTTGGAGCGTTCGATGCGGTGAAACTTGTGTCCGGGATTTTCCGGGTTGAGCTGAAAATCAAAGACGGTGAGTTTGGCGGCCTTCTGCTCGTCGGCAGCGAGTTTGCCGAGGGCGGTGCTGAAGGTGTCGGCGAGGAGGAGGTTCATGGTTAAGTTTTGAGAGTGATTTTGGAGAAACTTGAGAGAATTATAAAGAGTTTACCAAGGTTTAACTTTTTTTATTAAACCATAGTAAACTCAATTTACATCAATTGAAGTCATTCAGGGCTGGGGAATTCCGGCATGATTCGCTTCATGTATTGGTCGAATAGAGGAACCGTGAAGGCGGTGTCGCCGTGATTGGGACTCCAAATCATTCCCTTATTGATGAGGTGATTGCGAAGTGTGGCAAAGGATTGGACGGATTTTTTCAACTTGGCGGCGATGTCCCCGGAACGATGTGGCCCTGAACCGAGTTCGGCCATGGCTCTCAAATATTCTTTTTCCTTTGGAGTCAGGCGGTCAAAGCGAACGTGGAAGAACCCCGCATCCAGTGCTGCAACAGCGGTGATCGATGCGGTTTTCGCATCTTCTAGGGTGATGGGCGATTCTAACGCGGCATCCCATGCATGTTTGCCCCATTCCTGAAGGAAGTAGGGATATCCCTGTGTTTCCTTGTAAATGAAATCGACAGCTTCGGGTTCATAGATGACGTCTTCGTCCAGGGCGGGATTGACGATTGCCACATTGGATTCGTTTTTATCGAGTGGACCAATGAAGGGGAAATCGAAGAGGCGTTCCGCGTAGGATTTTGCTTTACCGAGACGACCGGGCAGTTGTGGAAGACCAGCGGCGACCAGCATTACGGGGAGATTCCGCTGGGCGATGCGGTGCATTGCCATGATGAGGGCACCTAACTCGGCCTCGGCGACATACTGGAGTTCATCGATGAAAATGATAACTGCGGTTTCTGCTTTTTTTGCGGTTTCGCCAGTGGCTTCGAGCAAGTCCTGGAGGTCGCTTTCTAGGTCGCCGTTGTCAGCGAGTCCAGGCTCTGGATCAAAATCCAAACCGACTTCCAAATCGGCGTATTTAACTTTGAGGGCTTTTGCGAAGCCGGCGAGGCCGGCGAGAGCGCGTTGCGCCAGATCCTTTGCTGCTTCGGTTCTGGAAAGTTTGAGTAATACTTGTCGAACTTGAGGGGCAAGCAGTGCGGGAAGGGAGCGGCCTTCCGGTGCTTCCATTTGGAGGCTTAGAATTCCTGTGGCCTCCGCATCCAAACGCATCCGGTCGAGAAGGACTGTTTTCCCCACACCGCGCAGCCCGATCATCATCAAGCTCTTGGCTTGTCTGCCGATCTTAATGCGGGCAATGGCGATGCGCACTTGTTCGCGCAGTTCATCGCGACCGGCCAGTTCTGGAGGTTGCGTGCCAGCGCCGGGCGCGTAGGGGTTGCGAACAGGATCCATTTCGCAAAGTTACTCAGTTTAATAAGGTTTACAATATTTTATTAAACTATGGTAAACTCGATTGATTTACGCGAGGCGGAAGATTTTCATGACTTCGTCGCCGAGGTGGTTTCGCCGTCGTCGAAATTCTGCCTCGCGGTCTGCGCTTTGAGGTCGTCAATCAGCGCTTTGGGGTGGATTTTTTCCTGGATGTAGATGGGTGGGGCGGG
>CAZSPO010000365.1:0-3821 GCA_964608775.1 uncultured Chthoniobacterales bacterium
GGCGACCCCGGTCTGCACGCCGAGCCGGTATAGCTATCAAACCGGTCGCTACGCCTGCCGCGGGATTCATGCGGGAGAAGGCGAGCCGCATCCGGACGAGGGCATTGTCCGAGTCGGATTTAACGCCGCCATTCATCCGGGGGAACCCTCCCTGCCCACCCTGCTAAAGGAGGGCGGATACCGGACCGGTTTTGTCGGCAAAGTCCATTTCGGGCGCGCTCCCAAAGCCCTTGGTGTCGAGTCATGGCCGGGAGAGGGCGACCCGCATCACCCGGAGGTGGATGCGGTGATGAAACGGAATCAAACCCGATTCATTGAAGAGATGCAGCGCATTGGTTGGGACGAAGCGGCCGCTCTCACCTGGGGCAATATCGATTGCACCACGCAAAAAGCCGCCTGGATTCACAACGTCGAATGGCAAACCGCCGGAGCCTTGGAACTCCTCGGGCGGTTCGAACAGGACGAGGCCCCCTTTTACCTGACCATGGCGACGAATGTCATTCATGGCCCGGACCACGGACGCAGCATCCTGGCGCTCGATCCGCGTGCCTGTTACGGCGGAATGTTAGACGCTGCACCCGAGGTGCAACCAGCCCGCACTCGCATCGTCACCCGGCTGGAAGCGGCCGGGCTGCCCGTCTCCCATCGCACCGTGGGAATGCTCTGGATTGATGACGCCTTTGGAGCCGTCATCGATTGCCTGAAGGCGCAGGGGCTTTACGAAAATACCATCATTGTTTACTCCGCCGACCATGGGGTAGAGGGGAAATGGTCGTGCCACAGCAACGGCACTTTGGTGCCCCAGATTTGGAGACTGCCTGCCGGGGCTGGAGCTGGGCATTGCTCGCATGTTGCCGTGCAAAACATCGACCTCGCTCCCACGTTGCTCGATCTTTGCGGGATCACCCCGTCGATCGATTATCCGATGGACGGGCTCTCGATCCGGTCGGCATTGGAAGGGAGCCAAGCTCCGTTGCGCGAGGCCCTCTATTTTGAGTTCGGCATGCAGCGGGCCGTGCGTACGGCCAAATGGAAATACCTCACCACCCGCTATCGACCGGAAGATTTGCAGAAAATGAAAACGGGCCGATCCCCTGCCATTAACGTCCATGGGGCACCCTCCGTTTCCCGCTGCCAACTCACGCATCCCCATTATTGGGAGCCTGACCAGCTCTATGATTTTTGGACCGATCCCGATGAACACATGAACCTCATCGATTGGCCGCAAAACCAAGAGGCGCTTGGGAAACTCCGGGCCTTGCTAAAAAGTTACACAGCCCGGTTGAACCCGGCTTACCCGGACTCATCGGATCCCTTTCAAACGAGCCCGATGTTCCAAGCGCTCTGCCAAGCGGCCAACCGGGTGAACTTAAGCGATCTCTACGAAACCGCCCCTTTTTACGTGGATGGCTCCTATTGACGTAGAAAAGCGGCCAAATGTAGAATTAAAGAATTTATCACTTTCCGTCGGTCGCGAGTTCTCGGATCAGATTGGTCACGCGGGAGGGATGTCCCCCTATTCAACTTTGTGGGAATCTAGGGATTTCCGGGTGTCGCCCGGATTCGATGCCCGCTCGTTCCAAAAACTCCCGACATTCATCCTGGTAGATTTTTGTTCGATGGAGGGGTGTTGCAGTCGTTTATCTCCGTTCCACCGCCCCTGCCGGGGCGAATCACGTTCTGGAATGTCCGGTGGCTTGCGCGCACCGGCTAATGTCCGAATGTGCCTCCGGCACGCAACGGCTCATGTCCGGTGGCTTGCGCGCACCGGCTAATGTCCGAATGTGCCTCCGGCACGCAACGGCTCATGTCCGGTGGCTGCGCACACCGGCTAATGCTTGAATGTGCCTCCGGCACGCAACGGAACATCTGCTGATCAATTTTGATGTTTGAACCCGGACGGGTTCTCCGAGCGTCACAATCCTTGCCAAAGCCGTGCGCAAGCACTATGGATCTCTTCTGAGTCAATCCATACCCCACCCTACCCCAACACAATGGTTCGCCTTAGCTTGCTTTTTCTGTTCGCTCTCAATGACTGGAGAAACGCTGAGTTCGACAAGGCGGGGATCCTGATCGAAGGCAACCTCGGGATTTACATGGGCAACATTACGTTCACCGACGGAGCCGGAAAAAAGACCACGGTCGATAAGCTCTTCGTCTTCCGTTTCGACGACAAAGGGAACCCGGTCATTATCGTCCACAAATCGGCCCTTCCCTTCCAACCCCAGGACTGAGCGGCTCGGGGTCGGGAACGTCATTCCGTCGGCGTCGGCTCATTCGGCGTCGCAGAGGCCGGGTCAAAGGAGAGCGTCCATGAAAGGGAAGGATTTTGATTGAACAAGGCGGTTCGCGCTTCGGGCACGTTAAAGACGCGGATTGTGACTCCTCTGCTGGGATCTGCATCGCTGAAGAAGAGGCTCAGATCGAGCCCCTCCGTGAGCATGCTGCAAAGAAACTCCCCGGTTGACGTCCGTTTGAGGACTGCCTTTTGCACCCCGCGCAGGTTACGCCGCTGGTTTCGGTCTTCCAACTGCACGACCCCATCCGCTTCGATGGTCAGGTCCGCCGCCAACGCTTCCGGAATCCAAAGGTCGACACGTCCAAATCCAGCCGCCGTGCTTGTGTCTGTCCACGCGGCCCGGACCTTCACCGTTTGGCCCTCAATTTCCGCTCGGACGACGTAACTCGCTGTGGAGCCGTCCGAGAAAGTGAGGTCGCCCCCCCGCTCGACGGCTGACCCTTCCACCGGCGTGAAGCGGGGCGGATGCATGGTCGGGCGTTTCCAGGTGCCCGAGGAGGTTTCGCTGAATTCCGTCCGGATCTCCAATCCCTCCCCTTTGTCGGTATGCACCGCGATACTGCCACTGGGGATCAATTCGAGGTGGGTGGGGGTGGTGGCATGGGCCAACCCGGCGGCGAACACAAAAGCAACGAGGGGAAACGTTTTCATCCCTACTCTTTTCGGGTGATCCCTTCGGCAAAACAAGTCGCGATTCGCCGTCGGCTAGATTTCAGCCAACGTCGGGCGCAGTTCTGGTTCCTGCCGAAACCGGCCGGGGGTCGTGCCGGTGGTCTTCCGAAAGGCACGTTGAAAGGAGGATTGGTCCGCAAACCCACAGCGCCCGGCAATTTCCAACACCGGAAGCCAGAGGCCGCTCGGGAAAAAATTCGCGTTCGACAGAATGCTCTCTCACTGCTGCGAAAAGAGGAAGGTCTCCACCCCCCATGGTCCATTGAACATGGATGGGGGCTGCGATCGCTCCAGAATTATCGGATGCGGGGGGGCAAAAGGAAATCGGCGGGATATTTTGCATCTCCCGGCAAAAAGTTTGCGGATGGAAGGGGCGTTTGTTTTGGTTTGGGTCTGAATCCTGCTTTAGTAGGAATTCTTCGTTTACGGAATGAGCATCAAATCCCCAACCCGGGCGTCCTGGTTTTATTGGACCGGCACCAAGACCAAGGGGCCGTTCAGCACGGATGAGGTGCGCGCCCTTCTTCGCACCTCCACGGTGACGGGTGAGACCCTGCTTTCCACCGCCGAGAACCATGAATGGGTGCCGCTTCGCGACGTGCAGGATTTTCAACATTGGGCGACCCCGATCCTGGCCGCTTACGTCAGCGAAAGCCAGGAGCAGGCCCCGAATCCCACGGTCACCTGCGCCGTTTGCGGCCACCAATTTGACGTCAGCCTGACGATTCCCCTTGCCATCGGCGGCAAACGCCTCTGCAAACTTTGCCACGCAGCCGCTCATCGGGCGGATGGCCCGGTCCAACCCTCTCTCATCCACCGGCGTCGCCGCTTGCTGGTCGCCGCCGCTGCC
>CAZSPO010000366.1:0-2332 GCA_964608775.1 uncultured Chthoniobacterales bacterium
CGCTCCAGCCGCCTCCCCGCCGCCCAAAGGCCCCGCCCATCCCTGAAAACGCCAGGACCCGTCCTCCCGACGCCGCTAAATCCTCGGCGCACAAGCGCAACAGGCGAAAGAGCGTTTTCCCATCCGCCTCATTCGCCCGCCGCCAACCCTCGAAATCGTCGGGGAGCCCAGGGCCTGGGGTCAGGGCCAGATGTAGCACGGTTTCCACCGGCCCATGCTGCTTTCGCAAAGCGTCGACCTCGGCAGCAAGCGCCGTTGAATCAAGCCCGACCGGCAGTTCCGCTACCCGAGCCCCGGCCTTTTCCAAAGCCGCTCGCACCCCCTCCGGGAGTCCGCCATTCGCCGGGGAAACCAAGATCCAACCTTGCAGCCGCACCTGTTCCAAATCCCGTTGTGCCAGAGGCCGTTCCCATTCCCCCGCTCGGTATCGCCCGAGCGGCCATCCCCCTCCCCCGGCGGCAGCAGGTCGAGGGGATGCATCGAGTCGAATCGGACCGGCCCCGCCTTGCCGACCGAACACCAAACGCGCCGCCGCCTCTTGGGTGTCCAGGAATTGCCGCATCGTCGCCTGCCAAGCGCGGAAAACGGTCAATCGATCCCCATCAGCCAGCTCAGAATTTCGGGGCGTGATCATCGGAAGCATTCAGGCACAGGGCGAGCACGGCTGCATGAGGTTGATTGAGCCGAAATTTCCGGGCAAATGCGACAGACTTTCTCAAGGTTCTCAAAGTTCACATGCACCCGAGGGCTTCCCCCATTTTTCTGCAAAAGCGGCGCGCGAAATCTCGTTCACTTGACTGACAGCGAATGCCCGGCAGGGATTCGACAAAGGGGTGAGGCTTTCGGTGTGCCTCCCAGTGGAGTCGGCACCAAGAACTTGCAGAGGCTTTGCCCCTGTCTTTTGAAACGACGCGCCTTCGCCACGTGTTTCAGGCCGCCATGGCTTCGCTCTGCTTGAGCACCGCGTCGATCCAGCCTCCCAAGGTGCGGAGCTGGGTGATGACCTGCGCATCGGCCGCGATCCGGGCACCGAGTGCAGGCGGGAGATTTTCCTGAAACGCACCGAAAATTTCCACTCGCTTGATCGAATCAATACCCAGATCGGCCTCCACATCCTGATCCAGCCCAAGCGCTTCCACCGGATAACCCGTTCGGTCGCTGACCAATGCGAGCAATTCTTGAGTGACCCTCTCCCGGTTCAACGCCCGATCAGTCGACGCCGCGTCCGCTGCCACGACATCCGGACGTTCTCGAACGGCTTCCGCCGGGATGGAGGCGAATGCAACGGGCGGAATGGGGGGGGCGGAATGGGGGGGGGCGGTAGCCGACTCCGCCTTTTGCTCAGTTGACGGAGAAAACAGGGCGTCCGCAGCGGGAGTCCAGTCCGCCCCTGTCACCGGGGTGTTGCCCAGGAATTGCTGCATCACTTTTTCCTGCACGGACAAGAAATGGCGCATGGTCTCTTGATGGGAGGCGTAGGCAGCCAACAAAGCGGCTTGATGACCCGGGGCATTCGCAACCGCGGCAGATTTCCCGGACGCCAGAGAAGGGTGTATGCTCATTGTATTTACGGACTGGATCGAATCTGCTTCGGGTTCTGGTTGTAGCGTCGGCTCAGGGTCGGGAGCGCTGGGACTGATCGCTCCCAACGGAGCCGCTTTCCCCGTCCGGCCCGCCGGGCTTTCCCGATGGCGGGTGCAACCGCCTGAGAGCAGCCATTGTGCCACCCGCGCGGCATGGGCTTCGGCTGCCGCGACACCTTCGGCCCCCAGCGGCACCGGTTCCCAGTGACGCGCGTCCCATAAACGCTGGATTTCCAGACCCGTGCCAGCCACCCAGAGCTGGCCGAGCGACTCCAAAAATCCCGACAATCGCCCACGCGCCGGATCAAGAGCCACCGTCCGCACGGTCCGGGGGTCGGGCACAATTTCGCGCAGTAAATTGGTTAAAATCGACCGCGGCCCGACCTCGATAAAATAATCGATCCCATCCGCCAAGAGCCGCTCGATTTCCGTCACAAATTCCACCGCTCCCAAAAGATGCCCGGTCAAGCGCGCACGGCACCCGGCTTCATCCGACCCATAGGGTTTTCCGTCCGCATTGGAATAGACCGGCATCTGGGCGGGAAGTTGCAGTGGGACCTCCGCGATGGCGCGAGCCAGGGGAGTTTGGGCTCCGGTCATCCAGGCAGAGTGAAAGGCCCCGGCCACCGACAACATTTTCACCGTCAACCCGGCGGCTTCCAACTTGGCTCCTACCTCATGCAAGGCGTTTGTTTCCCCGGAAATCACCGTCTGCTGCGGGCTGTTATGATTCGCGATCACGACGCTCG
>CAZSPO010000366.1:2342-3802 GCA_964608775.1 uncultured Chthoniobacterales bacterium
ACTGGTTCACTCTCTCGCGCGGGCCGAACACGGCCGCCATGCCGCCTGGTTGCTCACCACAAGCTTCCGCCATCACGCGCCCCCGCAGGGCTGCCAGCCGAAAAAAATCGTTCCGCCCCAAGATCCCTGCTGCGTGCAGGGCGGTGAATTCTCCGAAGCTATGCCCTGCCACCGCTTTGGCCTCCACCCCTAGCCGCCCCAAAATGTCGAGGAAACCGCAGGAGAGCGCGCCGATCACCGGTTGTGCCACTTCGGTGCGGGCGAGTGCGGCCCGGGCGACCAACATGGCGGCGTCCGAGCAGATCCCGGGCGGATAGAGCCAATCGGTCAGCAACCGGCCATCCACGGGTCCCGTTGCGGTCTGGGCGGTTTCGAGGGCCGTTCTAAATGGTTCAAAATAGAGAGCCGTCTCTCGGCAGGCATCCAATTCTTGGGCCCCCTGGCCTGGGAAGAGAAAGGCCACCTGGGGTCGGACGCTGATCGCGTTTTCCCGAACGATCACACCCGGCGTCGCTTTACCGTGGGCCGTGCCACCCGTCAATTGCGCGAGAGCCAGCCCGATCCGCTCGTGCAGCTCCCCGGCATCCCGGGCCACGATGGCCACCGCCACGGGAGCCAAGCCATCGGCTTTGGTCGCCAGCGAACCCGCCAGATGCCGGTTTGCCAAGCCTGGCTGCCGTTCCAACATCCGTCGAACTTGTTCCAAACTCGTCTGCACCTCGGTCACGGTCAGACCACTCCAGCAGTAAAGTTCGGCTGGCCAGATCGCCGCTCCGCAGGGAGCTGACTGCTCTGCGGGCTTCGGCGGCTCCCGCATGGCCACATGGAAATTCGTGCCGCCAAATCCGAACGCGCTCGCGGAGGCTCGACGCGGGTGTTCCGAACTCGCCAACCACGGCACCGCCTCGGTCTGAATGCTGACCGGTGACCCCGGAGCTGTTAGGGCGGGCAAGGGATGAGGAGCCCCGGCATGCGGCGGCAACACCTTGTGATAAAGCGCCAGCGCCGCCTTCGCCACCCCCAGGACCCCCGCGCTGCTTTTGGTATGACCCAGGAGCGACTTCAATGACCCCACGCGACAGGGCGTTGGTCGTCCCCCAGCCTCCTCCAACAAGGTTGCGACAGACTGCAACTCCACCCGGTCGCCCATCGGGGTGCCGGTGCCGTGCGCTTCATAAAGACCGACCGTTGCCGCGCTCCAACCGGCCATGGCATACGCTCGACGCATGGCCCGCAGCTGCCCTTTGCTCGTCGGAGCCGTCATGCTCGATCCTCGGCCATCGCTCGAACTTCCCACCCCGTCGATCACCGCATAAATCCGATCGCCATCCCGCTCCGCATCAGCCAGCCGTTTCAAAATCAGCACCGCCACCCCTTCGCTGATGACAATTCCGTCCGCCCCTTGGTCAAAGGCTCGGGGCTCACCCGTCGGGGATAACGCCTGCGTCTTGCTGAAACAA
>CAZSPO010000367.1:0-3781 GCA_964608775.1 uncultured Chthoniobacterales bacterium
GCCGGGCTCGGAATTGGATTCAAGGCAAAGCTCGGAAGAAGAATAGGCGCGGGGCGTTTGTAACTTGCCGGGCTCGGAATTGGATTCAAGGCAAAGCGCCTCCTCAGTAGGGATCAACTCAGCCCGCAACTTGCCGGGCTCGGAATTGGATTCGACTCAGACGCCAATCCATTCGCGCACTTCGTTTGGACGCTTCTTCGGCCCGCAGTGTATGGGGCCAGGCATTTTCACGGAATCATTGCCCAAAACAGCTCCGTCTCCCTTGGATTTGGAGATCATGGCCACCGTTTTTACCTTCGCCAGTTTGTCGGACCCGTTCAATGCGGCAGCGTCGTCCCGGTAGAAGTCGAACCAGGGCAGATCATACCGCGCGTATTCCTTCGCCGTGACGGGTGGTTGAGGCGGATTCGTTCCGGTGATCTCCCGCCAAACCAAGGAGTTGCAGAGATGCACGAAACAGCGGCTGGTCTGCTCGGTGTCCCAAACATCCGGGTCGTGCTCATCTTGATAGATCTCCTGCTTCATCCGTCCCCCCGCGCCAAGTCCCATACTTGGTTCAGCGCACGCCATTGGCGCGGCGGAGCAAAAAAGTAATCGCTCCTTGAACTCCGGCTGCGGCAAGAGGTCGGGAAGAATGTCAGCCAGCGTCTTGGGCAATTTGGGCAGCACTTCATCGCGGAAATGAACTTCTGCTTTCATGGGGTAGACCTGAATTTGCAGCCCCCCGAACTCGGCCTTTCCCGTCAGTTGTTCCTCGACTGAATATCCACTACCCAATGGCATGGCCACGAACTGTCGGATGATGCCCTTTTCAACCGCAAATCCGTCCAACCACGGTTGTTCAGGCAAAACGAGGTAATCCTGCGGCTGGCGATTCAACCCGGTCTGCCAACCTTCGCCGGTAATCGCATTGATCTTGCCCGATGCGATTTTCGCCGCAAAGGGATACTCTCCGCCGAAGTGGATCCAGAGCGCTTCGGCCTGATAGATCGGCATGAGCACCCCGCCTCGCTCGAGCCAGGAGGAGGGAGTTCGATCTGCAAAATCGTCAACATGCCGGAGGGAAAAAGTTCCTAACCCCGGTGGCAGGTAGTAATCAGTCCCGTCGTCCGGGATGCGCAACGTCCGCTGGAATTTGACGGTCATTTGCCCCGGTTTGTTCCATTCAGAATCGACTCCCGCCCGAGACCGGACCTTGTTGTGAAATACGTCAGCGATCTTCTTCCTGGAGAGCTTATGGACGAGTCGACACATCTCTTTGCGCTCCTTGTCAGAGACATGGCGAAAGCAGTAGTTGCCCCTGAAAACTTTTTCGAGGGCTGCGTCGCGGTCTTCCTCGAGAATTCGCGGCAGCGTTTTCTGAGCGTGATCCTTCGCGAGATTCCGCAGGTCTACATGCACTTTCGGGAAGGAGAACTGCATTTCGTTATCTTTCAATTCAATCATGGGTTTGCTCCGGTTTGTTGTTTTGCTGGGTCGTTAAAAATCACCAATCGCCATCTCGCACCTCGCGCACGATTCGGAGCACGGCGCTGTCTGGCACTTGCTTCAATTCGCGCAAGAGATCTGCGAAGAGGCGGGGACGGGCGCGAATGATATCAAGGAGGTCGGTAGGAACTTTACCTGCGAGGGCCAGCAGCACATCCGGGTCTTCCCCCAGCTCTTCGGCCAGCTTGCGGATTGTGGCTTCGCCGGGAGGGGGTTCTTCGCTGCGTTCGATCTTGCTTAAATAGGAGGGCTCAATTCCGACGCGCCCGGCCAGCTTGCGAACCGAGAAGGATGGGTCGCCCTTTTGAGAGCGAGTTTCGCGGAGGAATTGACCGAACGAGGTAGGCGTCCTCATATGTGTAGTGAATACTACACACCCCGATCAAAATCAAACTGTTTTTTTCCAGCACCTCACTTTCCACCGAATGAGGTCATCTCTGGATCGCCCTTGCAAACTCTCCGGAGGGGGCCGAATGGAAGCCAAATGCTCCAGCACCCGCCTTCCTGAGATCCGGAATGGCACACTCGCCTCCTTGAAACCAAGGGAGCGAGGACAACCGCGAAAATCCGTTCGACCTGTCCCAGCGCAAAGGATTTCCCCGATCATGGCGGGGATTTCCAGTACTGGATTTCAGCCCTTCCAGAGGCCTTGCCTTATTTTGCCATCTCCCAGGTGCAGGATGGTCCGACATAGAAATAGCCGGGGAGGTAGGCGATATGGGCTCCCGGCGTGCCGTGCAAGGTGTTGCCGTTGCATGCTTGCATGAGCGTAATACTGAGCCGAGTCACGACCGCTTCATGATCAGGAGATTGGGCCAGGTCCTTTTCCTCCCGTGGATCGGTCGGCAAATGATACAGTTGGTAATGAAAATTCTTTGGCTCCCGCACCATCCGCAATTTCCAACCTTCATGATCAATCAAGGCCGGGCCGCGTCCAGAGCTGACCATGGCATGCCGAGCAATCTCCAGACCGGCCCCGGAATCACGCAGGGTCGGGGCGTAGGAAATCCCATCTTTGCCGGTGGGCATTGGGGTCCCCACCAGCTCGGCGATGGTCGGCATGAGATCGTAATTGGTGATCATCCGGTCGCTGCGGCTGCCAGGGGCAATCACCCCGGGCCAGCGGGCCAGGAAGGGCACCCGCACCCCCCCTTCCCAATTTGAAAATTTGAGGCCAGCCATCCCGTCGTTGCCGTTGAAGACATCGCCGCTCAGTTCAGAGTAAAACTTCGTGCGGATATCGTCGTAAAGTTCGCCGGTCTGCAAGTTCCGTTTGGCATCCATCCGGCCTTCGGTTTCCTGACGGTAGTAACAGGCGTGGCCGTTGTCGGAAGTAAAAATGACCAGGGTATTCTCCTCTAACCCCAGCCGCCGCAGTTGCTCCATCACTACCTCCACCGTCTGATCGATCCTCAGCACCATCGAGGCATATTCCTTTTCAAACTCAGTCAAATCCGGGTTGTCCCG
Organism: uncultured Chthoniobacterales bacterium; assembly: GCA_964608775.1. Lineage (GTDB taxonomy): Bacteria > Verrucomicrobiota > Verrucomicrobiia > Chthoniobacterales > CAZSPO01 > CAZSPO01. The sequence continues at coordinate 2,956 of CAZSPO010000367.1, forward strand.
CACCGAGGGATGAACCTCCGGTATCGAGATCGGTCCATGCGGAAGTTGGGTGGGATGATAGAGAAAAAATGGTCGGTCGCGATTTTGTTCGAGGAATTCGACGATTTTTTGATCAAACAAATCTTGCGAATAAGTCGCGCAACCGTCGCGGTTCCAACGTTTCTCCCGGTTTTCCGGGGACTCCGTTTCGGGGGCTTTGCCGCAGTTCACGCGGGTGTTGCCTGGGATGGGGACGGCTGTGCCGTTTTCGAAGAGATGGGGAGGGTAAAAACCGTGGCAATGAAGATGGTCGTAGTATCCATAATGATAATCCCAGCCGTGCCGCCGGATATCGGCGTCGGAAGTGGCAAACCCCCACTCGAGTTTCCCGATTTGCCCTGTGACATACCCGGCGGCCTGAGCAATCTCGCCGAGAAACCGATCGCCTGGAGCGGGAAGATGGCTGACCGACTGGAGCAGCTCGCTAATTTCCGGAAGGGTCATTCGCCCCTCGGTGAAGCGATTATATATTCCGCCGGACGTGTAAGTGTAACCGCCCCGATGACAGTCATGAATCCCGGTTATCATGCTCGCGCGAGCCGGCGCACAGAATGCGCAGCCGTAAACCCGTTCAAACCGCATCCCTTCCCTCCCGAGCCGGTCGATATTGGGCGTTTGAAAATGGCGTTGACCGTAGAGACTGAGCATGCCGCGACCCAGGTCGTCGGCGTAGAGGAGAATGATGTTGGGGGTATTTTGTGGCATGGCGGATAGTCTTCCCGATTCAGAGAAGGGCAGTCAACCCCGCGTATTTTCTTCCTGTCAAAACCGGCGGGGTGCGTCATGG
>CAZSPO010000368.1:0-3776 GCA_964608775.1 uncultured Chthoniobacterales bacterium
GCAAAGCCCAAAAGCTGGTCAATTCGCCTAATCCGCCCGATCCCCCCAAGTCCCTCCGCCAAGTCCCTCCGAAAGCCCACGCCCCCACTGGACTGGGAGCTTGGCCATCCGACGGTTGCCGGAGCGGAAGGCAAGTCTGTCGGCATCCGCCCCCCCCCCGCCTCACGCGGGGCCATGATTGGCATTGTGCCCCCACGGTCGGAGCATGTGCAATCCCACTTGCTTCTCGTTCAGACTCGGTTAGTTTGCGAATCCTTTTCAAACCCGTGATAGGTGACCGCCAAATGGTTGCCCGGGTGAGAAACAGGCAACCGTGGCAACCAGTGGCATGAAATCCCCAATCGTATGGTAGAACTCAAAGAAATGATCGCGGCCAGTTTCCGCGATCTGAAAGAGGGCAGCATTATTAAGGGCCATATCCTCGAAATCCGCCCTCGCGAGGTATTGGTCGATATCGGATACAAATCCGAAGGCATGATCCCCATCTCCGAATTCGACGACGTCGAAAATATCGAGGTGGGAGACGAAGTCGAAGTGCTCCTCGAGCGCCTCGAAAATGACGATGGCATGGTCGTCCTCTCCAAAGAAAAAGCTGCTTACAAGCAGAACTGGGACAAAATCGTCAAGGTCTACGAAGGAGAAGGCCTGATTAAAGGCAAGGTTAAAGCTGTCGTTAAAGGCGGGCTCACCGTCAATATCGGGGTGGAAGCTTTCCTGCCCGGTTCTCAAATCGACATCATCCCGCCTAAAGATCTCTCGGTCTTCGTCGGTAACACTTACGATTTCAAAATCGTGAAAGTAAATGACGATCGGAAGAATGTCGTCCTGAGTCGACGAGAAATTATCGAAGCCGAACGGGCGGAGAAGCGCAACCGATTCCTCGACAGCGTCAAAATCGGCGACATGGTGACCGGCGCGGTGAAAAACCTCACCGACTTCGGAGCGTTCATTGATCTCGATGGCATGGATGGTCTCCTGCACATCACCGACATGACCTGGGGGCGCCTCGGGCACCCCAGCGAAATGCTCGCGGTTGGGCAAGAATTGCAGGTCATGGTCCTCGACATTAACCGCGAAAAAGAACGGGTCTCCCTCGGTCTCAAGCAGACCCAGCACAACCCGTGGAGCGCGATCGAAGAACGCTTTCCGGCCGGCCAAAAGGTCCGGGGCAAAATTACCAACATTGTCCCTTACGGCGCTTTCGTCGAACTGGAGGACGGGGTCGAAGGCCTCATCCATGTCTCGGAACTGTCCTGGACCAAACGGATCATGCGCCCCAACGACGTCCTCTCCGTTGGTCAAGACGTCGAAGCTGTGGTGCTTGGCGTCAATAAAGAAGAGCAGAAGATCTCGCTCGGCGTTCGCCAGCTGGATGCCAACCCATGGGACGAAATTGAATCCCGTTACACGATCGGCAGTACCGTTCAAGGCACCGTACGTAATATGACTCCTTACGGGGCATTCGTCGAACTCCAAGACGGCATCGATGGGATGATTCATGTTTCCGACCTGAGTTGGACTCGGAAAATCAATCATCCGAGTGAGGTCCTCAAGAAGAGCGAAGAGATCACCGCCGTGGTCATCGAGATCGACAAACAGAATCAGCGCATCAGCCTGGGTATCAAACAACTCGACCTCGACCCCTGGAAAGAAATCGATCAAAAATACAAAATCGGCGATCTCGTCACCGGTAAAGTCACCAAGCTCGCCAGCTTTGGGGCCTTTGTGCAACTGCAAGACGATATCGATGGTCTGGTCCACATCTCCCAGCTCAGCGAAGAACATGTGGCGAAGGTCAAGGATGTCCTCAAGGTCGGTCAGGACGTGGAAGCCCGAGTGATTAAGGTAGACAAAACCGAACGTCGCATCGGTCTCTCGATCAAGGCCGCTAATTATTCCGCCGAGGAACTCGCCCGCGAGACCGAAGCCTTCGATACCCTTCGTCCCGGCGAAGCAATGGTCGGTCTCGAACAGGCCTTCCAAGCCGCCGAAGAAGAGTATCGCCCCGGCGAAGGTCGCTAATTGTTCGGTTCAACACCGGAATTTTATAAGCCGCCGATCCGAAAGGGTCGGCGGCTTTTTTCGTAAATTTTTACGAGACGCTTGCATTCTCAGGTGCTGGCGAAAAATTCACGCCACAAGCTGGTCTCTTTCAGGCCACTTCTTTTTTTAATCGAGGTTTAAAGGCAAAAAATCCACGGGTGGCATACGGCCAAAGTCGACGATCCCAATCTCGAAGATTGAACGCGACCGGCAAACCGGTCAACGCGGGGGCCAGGCTGTCGCGGGTCGGACCGACCGTCAACCAGGGGACGACAACCCGATCCAACCGCTCAGTGGTGATCCAATCGTGCAGCGCCTCGCGGGAACGAAGGAGCGGGTTCGATTCTGACATAAGCGCCATTCGCCGGAAATCTTCCACCCGTTCGACCCGCCACCCGGTCGGCTGATGCCAACCGGCCACGGCGACCGGGGCAAATGGCAGGGTATCCCGATGCGTGACATCCTCCTCATGAAGGAGTAGTCCCACCCGCTCCCCAGGTGCAGGTCGTTCCACCGGATTCGGCAGCTCCGGCGGGCGGAACGGATATTCCCGGGGGTCTTCGATTGGTTTGGGATCCGCCGCCAATCCAGGGGTGTGCGGGAACCGCCCATTCGTGTATCGGGCGATGTTGGTGGTGCGGGCGGCGTAATTTTTTCCTCGAGTTTGCAACCCGGCCACCCAACGCCAAGAGAGGGTGTTGCTCGCCGCATCCCCATCGAGCAAGTGCCGGAGGAAAAAGGCAGCCCCCAACTGCCAGGGAAGTCGAAGGGTGAATATCCAAATACTGGCAAACCACATCCGGGCGTGATTGTGTAAATGTCCAACAGAGACAAGTTCCTCCACCCACGCATCAAAACAGCGAATCCCCGTTCTTCCTTCCATGGCACGACGGCAGTCTGGGATCCCGACCAATCGTTCCAAGGCATGAACGTCGGAAAGGAAATCTGTCCAAACCTCTGGATGTCCCTCCAGCCAGCCCTTCCAGTAGGCGCGCCAACCAATTTCCTGAATAAACTTCTCTGCCTCGGAGTAGGACGCGACAGCCAGCACTCGCTTCAGAATGGTCCGTTCGTCGATCGCCCGGACCGTGATCCAGGGAGATAGACCCGAGACGGCGTGGGATTGGCCCGGCCCTAAATCGTAATTCCGTCCGGCTGCATAGGTTTTCACCCGGGGGAGAAAGGCCTCCAGCTTGGCCGTGGCGACCTGTCGTTGGGAAAGGGGAGGCGAATGGGCGATGAAATTCATCATTTAAAAAACGTCCACCGGAAGCGGTCGGATGTCGCAGCACCGCTGCCGATCGCAATGGACGTAGCTCCGGTTGCTGCAACTGGGAGGTCCTAATCAGGGAATGCCCTAAAATGGAGGTGTGATGTCACCGGATTTTCTGCTTGCACAGAAGCATTTGCTGCCAAAGCTATTGCCGTTAGAACGGTTAGCACCGTTAGCTCAATGGTAGAGCAGTTGACTCTTAATCAATTGGTTGTAGGTTCGAGTCCTACACGGTGCATTCTTTCAAATGCCAGCGGTCACCCAAAGTGCACCACCCAAGTGACTCCCGGCTCCGAGGAGCCCGATTCAAAGTGCGCCAGTGAAGTGACCTCCGGCGATGTGCCCGATGGCGAGAGCGCAGCAGCAGCAGCGGTCGTCCCGGCAGCCCCGTTCGAGTGCGCACGCAGCCAAACTGCTAAGCGACGTGCCCGCCGCCAGCGCCATCCTCGACCGGTTACTG
>CAZSPO010000369.1:0-3757 GCA_964608775.1 uncultured Chthoniobacterales bacterium
GAAGAAGGCGGGTATGACAGTGCCGCCTGGATCGAGTGTGACCGCGCAGTTGCCCAAGGCTACGGTTAAGTTGGAACAAGCCCCGGCCCCCAGCGGAGCCCCGGGGGCCTCCCGTTCGCCTGCCTCCGTGCAACTCCAACCGGCATCGGGTAAAAGCCCCGACGCTGGGGGGGGAGGGGGCATGATGGCATTGGCCGCTGCGGTGGTGGTGATTTCTGCGGCATCTTTTGGCATCCAACTGATGGCCTTTCTCTCGAAGTAAGGATAACAATTCACAACACTTATGACTGAACTCTCTGAAACGAATTTCGATAGCACCCTCTCCGGTGCCTCTGTCCCAGTAATCGTTGATTTTTGGGCTCCCTGGTGTGGGCCTTGCCGCATGATCACGCCGATCCTTGAAGAAATCGCAGCCGAAAAAGGGGACGCGGTGCAAATTTGCAAGGTCAACGTGGACGACAATCCTGGCCTTGGCGACCGTTTTTCCATTCGCGCGATTCCCGCCATCCTTTTTTTCAAAGGTGGCGAGCTCAAGGATCAGGTCGTTGGAATCACCGGCAAGAAAGATCTGCTGGCAAAAATTGATGCGATAGGGTGAATCGCCCAGACTCAGACATCCTGAAGTCTGAGTAAATGCGGTGAGCCGTTTTATGGTAGGGACACGCGGCCTCGCGTGTCCGTATGTCGGGCGCGCGGGCCGCTCGTCTTTACCCAGGGCAGCGCGATAGGATCATTCCGGTTCCTTACTGCGATATTTTCAATAGGGAGACCTCAGGATGACTGAATTCGCGTCGGTGCCACTTCCTGTCTGTGGCCAGTATGGCGGGCGCTCAGGTCAAGGATTCGGCGGAGCTGTCTCTGATGGTTGCACCGCCGATTCAGGTAAAATTAGCACCTGACCAATTTGAATGAAGCGATCGTCGGAGATTTTGTTAACCGTCACTAACTCGTCCACCGTCGTCCCATACCGCTTCGCGATCGCGGTCAACGTTTCTCCTTTGAGCACCGTATGCGTCCGACCGGAGCCGCTTTGGACCGGTTGCGCTTTGGGAGGGGGGGAGGGTTGAATTGAGCGAGGGAGAGGAATTTGACCGGTTTGCACGCTTGGCCCATCGGAGGAGCCTCCGGTCTCGATGACGCGAGACAACCGGATCACCTCGCGGGTGAGCGCCTCGATCTGGCGGTTTTGCGCTTCGACTTGCAATCGCAGTTTTTCCAAATCGGCCGCCGAGGCGGGGGCGGGGTCTGGCGGTGACTCAGTTTGGGCGGTCACGTCCGACACGAACAACCCCAGAAAACAGGCTGATAGGAGGAGAGGAATACGAATACAAGACATGCACTTCTTATGGCGGGGAAGATAGAAAAATCAATCGCGAATCATGGACAGAGAATCAACCCGCTTTTCTCGGCTTTCTGAATGGGGGTCGCTTTAGGGGACGCTTTTGTGGTCGCTTCGAGGTAAGCGCGAATCCCTCGCAATTGGCGATCTAAGAAACGGTCAAGACCGTTCGTCATCCGATCCACCATTCTAGCGACAGGGGATTGAAAACTGGCTTCGATGGCGAGTTCTACTTCGGTTAAGTCCGCTCGGATTTCGGTAAATTCCAACATGCCAACGATGTTCAAATTGCCCGCTGTGGAGCGAAAGAGAATTTGACCGGGATGATCACCGAAAAAATATTCCAGCTCCAACTCCGCTCGCATTCCATTGCCGATCTCCAGTTGCCAAACCGATTGGCCATTTTGTCTGATACAGGCCTTTTCGACTCCGGACAGGTGGTGGCGATAGCCCCAAAGATGAAGGAGCTTTTCGCGGGTTTCTGCGGGGGTGAGATGGGCGTGAACAACTTTTTGAATGATCATAATGATTTCGGTTCTTGAGTAGAGACCGTTAAAGTATTGATGAGCAGCCAGAATGCCAGGTCACCATTCCAGAGTCCGCCCCAACTCGACCAACTGAGACGTGACAAAAATATTTACACTTGTGTTAAGGAATCGATATGCGTGTGGGGTTGGAGCTCTTCAGTGGACGCATCTCCCGGTGATTGGTTCGGGTTTCAGCGGGCCGCCCAGAGGGGGAGTTCGGGCGTGGTCACGGCATCGTCGGGGGCGGCGTGGCGGCTCCGGCTCGTTCCGCCGGTGAGGGTGGGGTGGAGGTTGCTTTTTTCGAGATTTTCCAGGAGATGACGCGCCCGTTGCACCACGGCATCCGGCAAGCCGGCGAGACGGGCTACTTGGATTCCATAGCTGCGATCGGCGGCTCCCGGGACAATTTTGCGGAGAAAAATGACCTGATCATTCCACTCGCGGACGGCGACGTTGAAATTCGCGACGCGGGGGAGGGCGGCGGCGAGCTTGGTCATTTCATGAAAGTGAGTGGCGAACAGGGTGCGGGCTCCGATCCGGTCGTGGAGATGTTCGGCCACGCTCCAGGCGATTGCGAGGCCGTCGAAGGTCGAAGTGCCCCGACCGATCTCGTCGAGGATCACCAAGCTTCGGGCGGTGGCGTTGTTGAGAATGTTGGCGGTCTCACTCATTTCGACCATGAAAGTGGAGAGCCCACGGGAAAGGTCGTCATTCGCTCCGACCCGGGTGAAAATGCGGTCTACCAGCCCAATCTCGGCGTCGCGGGCGGGAATGTGGGAACCGACTTGGGCGAGGAGCACGAGAAGGGCGGTCTGACGGATGTAAGTCGATTTGCCAGCCATGTTGGGGCCGGTGATCAGGTGGAGCCGACTCCCGTCCGGGGACATTTCGACGTCGTTCGGGACGAATCGTTCCTCGCTGATTTTTTGGTCCAAGACCGGATGACGGCCTTCGGTGATGCGCAGGGTGTCGTCGTCACGGAGCAGCGGTCGACAGTAACTCTGGAGGCGAGCGAGCTCGGCGAAACCGGCGGCGGCATCGAGCACGGCGATAGCTTGGGCGACGGCTTGCAGGCCGGGGAGTTCGGCGGCGACCTGGGTGCGGAGCGCCAGAAAACAGTCGTATTCGACCTGACGAATCCGTTCATCGGCACCGAGGATTTTAGATTCCATCTCCTTCAACTCCGGCGTGATGAAGCGCTCACCGTTGACCGTGGTTTGTTTGCGATGATAATCGTCGGGGACGCTTGGGAGGTTGGCTTTGGTAATTTCGATGAAGTAACCGAAGACCGAGTTAAATCGAATTTTGAGGGATTTGATACCGGTGCGTTCGATTTCTCGCTGTTGGAGGGCGGCGATCCAATGTTTGCCTTCGCGGGAAGCGGCGCGAAGGGTGTCCAAGTCGGCATGGTAACCCTCGCGGATCATGCCCCCTTCTTTGATTGTGAGCGGGGGTTCATCAAGGATGGCGCGGGTGAGTTCCGTGACGAGGGGAGAGAAATCGTGGGCGTCAGCGAGCCAGGGTGCAAGCAGTCGGGTGGCTGCGGGGGAGGCGGTCTGGATGAGGGTGGCGACGAGCCGACGGATTTCGGGGAGGGTTTCGAGGGAGGTGCGGAGGGCGAGTAGATCGCGGGCATTGCCGGCTCCCTGCCCGAGACGCCCGGTGATGCGTTCGACATCGCGCACCCCGCCGAGGGTGTCGCGGAGGGTGGCCAGCAGCATCGGCTCCTCGCGCAGGAGGGTCACGGCCTGTTGGCGCGCGAGGATTTCTTCACGATTGAGAAGCGGATGCACCAGCCAATCCCGCAGGAGCCGTGCGCCCATGGGGGTGACCGTCCGGTTGACCGCCTTAAAGAGGCTGAGTCCGTCGCGGGAACGGCAATCGACAATCT
>CAZSPO010000370.1:0-3756 GCA_964608775.1 uncultured Chthoniobacterales bacterium
ATATTCACCAAAAATCCAACATTGGGGAAAGTAAAAACGAGGCTTGCCAAAACAGGGAGCCCTGGACTTGCGGGTGGCGCAGGGGCGTTTTGCGACCGTTTTCTCTCTGCGCGGCGACGCGGCCACAGCCGCCGAATTGGCTGTGCGGGTCAATGAGAAAGCGTCGCTCGCCATCGCCTTGCCTCCGGGAGCCCGGCTCTTTCAAGTCAGTGTCAATGGCGAAAATATGGCGGTTGTCCGCGAAGGAGATACCCATTTTTTCTATGTCACTCCCTCTCCCGATCCTCGTGAACCCGCCCGAGTGGCCTTCGCTTACGAAGTCCGCGGCAATGAGCAACCACGGGGGAAGGTCGCGTTGCAAGCTCCTGCATTCAATGTGCCTCTGGAAAATGTCGAGTGGCAGGTGATCATTCCAGAGGGATGGGAATTGGAAGGTCACCGTGGCACCATGACCATTCGGCAGAGCGGACCCCTCAGTCTGTTTGGCCTCGATGAATACCTTTCTCTCGCCTCTCGTGTCCGAAAAGAAAAGGTCGCGGAAACCAACGCCCTCATCTCCCGGGCAGGCGAATATCTGCGCCAGGGTGATCAGGACCGCGCCCGACAAGCCCTCAACCGCGCGGCGAAAACCACCGGCATCGACGAAGCAACGAATGAAGATGCTAGGGTGCAGCTTCTTAACCTCTACAATCAACAAGCCGTCCTCGGACTCAACACCGTCCGGCAACGCCTCTATCTCGATAATAAATCGCGCGATACCAGCATGCAGAATGATCAAATCGAACAAGCCGCCAGCGTGAATCCGATCCTCCAAGGCCGAATGGATTTTCAATTGGACGAGCTGGCCCAATCGCTCCAAGGCAATAGCCTGGAAGAAACCGCTGCCCTCCGCCGCGTGGCCGACCGGATTGTCTCCCAACAAATTGCATCCGAACCCGCGCCGCGCGCTATCAGCCTCACCCTCCCCCGCCGTGGGACCCAGTTGGAATTCAGTCGCAGCGTCCAAGTCGATGGGGAAGCGCCGCTCACCCTGGAACTAACCCTGGCTCAAACCGATCGCAAACGCAGCGGATCGCCCCTCCCCGTTTTTCTCGCGCTCCTCCTCCTCGGCGGTCTCCTCGCTCGAAAACGCTAGGGCGGAGAAGTTAGTCTGGCTTCACTTCTACCCGTCGATTCATCGCCTTGCCTGCCGTGGAATCGTTGCTAGCCACGGGCTCGGACTCTCCCTTACCGAGTGGAGTCAGTCGAGCGGCCCCGATGTTCCGCTCAGTCAGCCAGGTGACGACCGACTCTGCACGGCGCTGCGATAAGTCGAGGTTATGCGCGTCAGCGCCATCGGAGTCGGTGTGCCCCTCAATCGTAACAATGATGTTAGGATTCGCTTCCAAGGCAGCCAGCAGTTGTTCCAACGCCGGTGTGGCATCGGGGCGAAGAACATCGGAATCCACATCAAAATGGATGCCATAAAGAATCGCGGTCAAACCAGCTTCTAAGGTCTCGGAGAGGGGATTCTTTGCCTCCGCGACATCCGAGCAAGGCGGGGTCACCCCCTCGTCGGATGGGACGCCCGAAACCGTTCGAAGCCCGGCGTGTCGGGACTCGACCCCGTGCAATTCTCCTTCGGTCGTCACCACGGCAACCCAGGGAACAGAAGAAGTCCGACTGCCCTGCGTGGTGGTCGTGACGAGCCGGGCCATGCCGTTTTCCACAACCCCAAAAATGTCTCCCCGCTGGCCACCGACGACCTGACAACCTTCGATCTGGGTGCCGGTCTGGCGGAGTTCGATCAGATTTTGGGACACTTTGTAACCGCGGCGGAGATTCCAGACTCCCGTGAAGGCTCCTTCCTTTGCCTGACGAGGCTCTTGAGTTCCGTAACCGAGAAGTTCGGAAAACAAGACGCCGTCGGCATCGTTCTCTTGCGGGGTGTATCGATCAACCAATCGAATTTTTACCCAACGCACAGGTCGCAGCTCAGCGACGGGAAATTCCTGTGGAGCTTCTTTTTCAATCTCGATTTGCAACGTGGCAAGGGGGGCGAATCCGACTTCCGGCCCTTCCGTGGACCCTTCAATTTCCACGGTCTTCACATGTTTCCCCTTCGCCGGCCCGAACTCGTTCAGAACCGGGACCGCAAATCTGTCGAAGATCGTCAGTGCCGGGAGTTCAACCACGAATTCGTGCGGCAACGGAGCATGTCGGGGCACCCCAATCGGGCGAGTGGTCATTTCCCCGTCGAGGGCCATGTGATGACCTTCCGTTCGCTCGGGCGATGGAGTCCGAATGGTAAAAGCCCCTTCAGCCCAACTGAGAAAATCGGTCCGCTGAGGCGTCTGGCCAGCATCTTGGGCCGGAGCGAAATCGAGAGACAAAAGGAGGCAGACAAATATTGGGATCAGGCTTTTCACGCTGTCGATTTTGGGAATCAACGGAGAAGTGTCAAACTTTGCCTTAAACGAGGGCCATTCTACGTTGACCCCATAGTCATGAGTCGGCTGGACGATTTGATTTTCCTACCCACTTGCGTGTGCGTCGGGCAAACTGGCGGGGAGCAAGGCCGATTTGTCGGCGAAACAATCGGGAGAAGTAGAACGGATCATCAAATCCGGTGGCTTCCGCCGCCTCTGCCACGCTTGCTCCGCCCGAGAGACAGGCACACGCTGCGTTGAGTCGCTGGATCACATGATAACGCCCAGGAGCGACGCCGTATGCCTCCCGAAACCGACTCCGCATGCTAGAATATCCAAGCCCATGCCGGGCAGCTAGCTGCTCCAAGTCCAAGGCCCTCTCTGTTCGGCTCGCCAACTCGCATCGCACCGCCTCTAGCTTCGGGTCGGTCGCCCCGCTCCCGCAGCCGCCCCGGCCGTCGAGGGCAATCACCATTTGGTGAATCAATCCCGGCAACTGCTTTTGCTCCGCCAAATTGCGCGAGTTGCCAGCGTTGAATGCGGCTTCCATCCAGCCGCCGATTTGTGCACCCGCTCCCATCCGCACCGGTTGATGCCGTTGGTAGAATCCCTCCGCCTCCCCCTGCACCATCGTCGGACCGCCAAAGGCGACCCAAGTCTCTTCGAACGGTGCCCCTTCGATCACCCCGTAACCGTGCGTTTCTCCGGGAAACAAAAAAAAGGCGCTCCCTGCTGCCAACCGCGCTGTTTCGCCCCCCTGTTCCGAATCAAACTGGGCGGCTCCTTTGGTAATCAAAATGAGGCAGTAAAAGGGAACCCGCCTGCTTTCAATCGGATGCCGGACCCGGTAAGCCCTCTGGCAACGCCCCGAGCCATACGCAGCAATCCCCAATGAAACCATGTGCGCCGCACCAAAGAAAAAGTTCTGGCGAGTCATCGACCGGGTTGAGGAGGCAGCATCACGGGGCATGCGGTCTTTTATTGATAATAGAAACTGCGACGGCTTCAATGCCGAATTCAATTCCCATTCCATGCAAACGCTCTTTTATCCTGAATACGACCACCTCGAAGTCCGCGACCTTCCCGTTCCCACCCCGGCCCCCGGCGAAGTCCTCCTGCATGTCGCCGCCTGCGGGATTTGTGGAAGCGAACTCGAAACTTTCAAAAATCGTAGCGAACGGAGAAAGCCTCCCCTCGTGATGGGCCACGAATTCTGTGGCACGGTCGAGGGTCTCGGGGAAGACACGGAAGGGATCGAAATCGGCGGTCGATACGTGGCCAACGCGGTGGTCTCCTGCGGCGTCTGCCCTTCTTGTAAGCGAGGAGAAACCCATCTATGTCCGGCCCG
>CAZSPO010000371.1:0-3752 GCA_964608775.1 uncultured Chthoniobacterales bacterium
CGCAAGCGGCGGCGGGGGCGCGGAAGCGCTGTAGCCACGGCACTCTGCTGCCGTGTTCGGCTCGGAAGGGCGAAGCCCCTATTGTGGCGGCTTCGCCGCGTTGACGCCCCAGCGGAGTGGGGCGGCTACATCGAACGCAAGCGGCGGCGGGGGCGCGGAAGCGCTGTAGCCACGGCACTCTGCTGCCGTGATCCTCTCATTCGCACAGAGTGCGCTTTCTCTTTTTCGGTAGTCGCCCCGCTCTGAGATATGCCCATGCTGCACTTGACGCACTTTCCGCTTTGCACCCGCCTACCGTCGCCGTCACGTTGCCCGTTTCCGATTCTTGATTTCTCCCATCCATGCTGACCGCCACCAACATCGCCAAATCCTACGGCAGCCAGCCGCTGTTTGAATCCGTGAGCCTTCAAATCAACCGAGGGGAACGCCTCGCATTGGTCGGACCCAATGGAGCTGGGAAATCGACCCTTTTTCGCATCGTGCTCGGGGAAGAGGAACCTGATGAAGGCCGGGTTGCATTCGAAAAACGGGCGACCCTCGGGCATCTCGCCCAGGAAACCGCCGAAGCGGGGGAGGCCACGGTTCTCGATTTGGCCCTGGGTATTTCCCCCGAAATGATCGCCGCCCGCACCGGCCTCCGTCAGCCGGAAGAATCCGAGGCGCACCAAGTGGCGTTGGCCCGCTTTGCTGATCTCGGCGGATTTGAACTTGAGCCCAAAGCCAAGCGCATCCTCAGCGGTCTGGCCTTTCGGGAGGGGGATTTCAACCGGCCTGCCGCCATGCTAAGCGGGGGGTGGATCATGCGGGCGCATCTCGCCCGGCTCCTCGTCATGGAGCCCGACCTGCTCATGCTCGACGAGCCGACCAACCATCTGGACCTCGAATCGGTCGGTTGGTTTCAAAGCTACCTCCAATCCTATCCCGGAGCCATCCTCATGATCTCCCACGACCGCGCCTTTCTCAACGCCCTCGTCGAAGGCATCCTCGAACTTCGCAGCCGCCGCCTCCACCGTTATCGCGGGACTTACGACGATTTCCTGGTCGAACGCGAAGCCCGACGCGAACAACATCTCGCGGCCTATCGCAACCAACAAAAGCGCATCGAAGAGCTACAACGCTTCGCCGACCGCTTCCGGGCCAAAGCGAGCAAGGCGACCCAGGCTCAGAGTAAATTACGCGAAATCGAGCGGATGGAAAAAATCGAGCCGCCCGAAGATGATGCCCCGATTATTAACATCCGGTTTCCCCAACCGCCCCGCAGCGGTCAGCAAGCGATTCAACTCGAAGGGGTGCATCATGCTTACGGCGATCTCGTCGTTTATCGCGGGATCGATTTTGCCGCCGAACGCGGCGAACGCATCGTCTTGGTTGGCCCAAACGGAGCTGGCAAATCGACCTTACTCAAACTGCTCGCTGGGGTGCTTCCCATTCAAGCGGGCGAACGTCGCCTCGGCCATCAGGTGCGCCCCGGTTATTTCGCGCAAAACCGCGTCGACAATCTCGATCCCAGCCGGACCGTGCTCCAGGAAGCGCTCGCCCTCGAACGCCCTTGTCCCGAGCAGGTGACCCGCACGATTTTGGGCAGCTTTCTCTTTCGCGGCGACACCGTCTTCAAACCGGTGCCCGTCCTGTCCGGGGGTGAAAAGACCCGGCTCGCCTTGGTCAAACAGCTCCTCGATCCGCCCAATCTCCTCCTGATGGACGAGCCGACCACCCACCTCGACATGCCGAGTATCGACGCCCTAATCACGGCGCTCCGACAATACGAAGGCACTCTGGTGTTCATCAGTCATGATGTCCATTTCATCCGAAGTCTCGCCACTCGCGTCCTGCATATCAGCGCCGGCCAACTGAAGCGTTACGCCGGAAATTATGATTATTACCTCGATAAAACCCGGGCCACCTCTGAGCGGGATGCGCTGGTCGCCGGTGAACGCCTCGCCGATCATCGCCCCGAAGTCGCCCCAGCCATCGACGCCGCCCCGCGGCAGTCAGTCTTTAAATCTAAGGAACAAAAGCGGGAAGAAGCTCGCGCCCGCCAAATTCGGGCGGAAGCGAGAAAGGCCGCCCAAGCCCAGGTCGACCATTGCGAACGGGAAATTCTCGCGTTGGAAGAACGGCAGCGGACGATCTCGGCAAAACTCGAAGATCCGAACCTCTACAACACCGGAGGCGAAGTGATGGATCTTAATCGGGAACTCGTGGGAATTTTAGAAGCGCTCGAAACCCACAATCGCACCTGGGAAAAAGCCGCTGCCCGCTTGGCCGAGTTGGAATAGCCCGGAGCGCTAGCGAGGCATTGACTGCGGGGCATTGACTCCAACAAGGTCCTAGCGTGCGGCGCATGGTAACGGATTGGATGGGGGGACGTTTTGACTTCTGGCGGTTTAACGCCGTGGTCTGGATTTTCCTCGGCATCTTCACCTTCGTCATCCGGTTGCTCCTGCATCATCCCCCGGTGCAGGCCCTGATTCTTACCCTCGTGCAGGAGCCGCTTGGGTTTCTCCTCTCGGCCACCCTTTACTATTTCTTCCGCCATTTTTCCGTCGGCGATCCGTTCACGATCAAAAGTGCCCTCTGGGTGGTCATTCTCAGTTTATTCGCAACCGGTATTCACACGATGGTTGCGCATTCCTTCGCGGATTACACGGGGTGGCATTATCCCAATTGGACCCCGCGCGAGCAATGGCTGCTTCGTCTCACTTTTTATTGGCTCATCTACATGGTCTGGAGTCTGGCTCTCTTCAGCCTTGGCTCAAAGCTAAGCGCCGAGGCAGCCCGCGAACGCACGCAGGCGGTGATGGAAGAAAAACAGCGGATGGAACTCCAACTCCTTCGCGCCCAACTCGAGCCACACTTTCTCTTCAACGCTCTCAACAGTGTCGCCGCCGAAATTCAACCCCACCCCCGGACCGCCTTGCAAATCGTTCGCGAACTTTCCGATTACCTTCGTTACTCCCTGGATCATCGCGACCGCTTGCTCGCCCCGCTCTCGGAGGAACTCGACGCCATCCGCGCCTACCTTAAAGTCGAAGAGGTCCGCTTTGGCGACCGGGTGCAAGCCGATCTGAACGCCACCCCGCAGGCCCGGCAGCGCATCGTCCCCAGTTTCCTCCTCCAACCGCTGGTCGAAAATGCGGTGAAACATGGCCTCCACCAGACCGCCGGGCCGTGGACGCTCCTCGTCCGCGCAGAAATTCAGGGCGACACCCTGCGGATTGAAGTCGGCAATGACGGACGTCTCGCCGCTGACAGCCGGGAAAGACCTGGGGTCGGCCTCGACACCCTCGCGCGTCGGCTCGCCCTGCATTATCCTGGGCGCTATCAATTTTCTCTCACCCAAACCGAGGGCCGCGTGCTGGCCCAACTCGCTCTCTCAGGCTCCCCATGTTGCGACTGATTCTTGTCGATGACGAACGTCTCGCCCGCCAGGGGTTGCGGCAGATGTTAGAGGAAATGTCCGATGTCACTTGCGTAGGCGAAGCCGATTCCGCCAACGCAGCCCGGGCGCTCGTGGAGGCCACCCGCCCCGATGCCCTTCTGCTCGATATTCAAATGCCGGGGCTCACCGGTTTCGACCTCCTCGCGGGACTCGAAAAACCGCCCCTCACGATCTTTATCACCGCTCACTCGCACTATGCCGTGCAAGCTTTCGAAGTCGAGGCAGTCGATTACCTTCTCAAACCGGTCCGGCCCGAACGGCTTCGCATGGCACTCGACCGGGCACTCGCGATTCGGGCTGGCACCAGTGC
>CAZSPO010000372.1:0-3746 GCA_964608775.1 uncultured Chthoniobacterales bacterium
ACTTTCATTTGGCTGCGGATTGAGCACGTCCAAGACTTCCGCCGCCAGCACCGGTAAATGCCGGGCCGCCCCGGTGGGCAGTTCTTCGGTTGAAAAATCGTCGGCGTCCATCGTGGTCATATGCCAAAAGCAGCCGCCATCGCCTCGTAAGCCGGTCCGTTGCGGTGGCATTCCGCCTCCCACGCAGTCGGTTGCCACAGCTCAAACCGCGTTCGGTTCCCCACCAAAATCGTCTCCCCGGCGATCCCCGCCGCTTTCCCAAGGTCGGACGGCAAGACCAGCCGACCCTGACGATCCATCACGCAATGCTGCGCCTTTGCGTAGAATTGCCGCAGAAACATCCGCCGCTGCGCTTCATCAAAATTTCCCTTCGCCTGAATCTCCCGTCCCACGGCCTCGAATTCCCCAGGCGGAAAGGCCACGACGCTCGTTTTCGTTTGGCTGAGGACCAGAAAGAACTCGTCCGCCTCCCCCCGCCGCCAGCGCGACGGAATGGTCACCCGATTTTTCGGGTCGATGGCATGCCGAAATTCGCCGGCAAAAAGTACCGGCGTCTCAGCGCTGTGAACAACTTCTGTAACTCCGTTCGACATGAATCAGGTCAGGGCAAATTGATGGGATCACTTCCCTAAGTGATCCACTTCGCCCCACTTTAAACCACAGCGTCCCCCAAGGGGTCAATGTTTTTTCCGCTTGACGTGTCACCTTTTTCTCAATGCTGAGCCAATTGTGAATAACTTGGGCAAAACTTCGCCCCCTCGGCGGCCGGGTTTCCTGGCTTGGCGGCCTTTGACATGTCATCGAAAGCCGAGCGCGGTTTCCCCGCTCTCTAGCCGCTTGTCATCGCCGCAATGGTCGTCGGCGCATGGCCTTCCAATCGGTTGTTCACGAATAGAAAGCTTGGCCGTCCCCGCCCCAACTGGCATCCCCGTTTCACCAACCGTCTCCCCGCCGCCCGCGCCGCCTCATCTACCGCCTGCACCCGGTCATACGGCTGAAACGCCTGCACCGCCTCCTGATAACGGCGTCCCGGCGTCAGCAAAAACCGAGCCGCGAAAAAATCAGTGCTCCATGCTCCCGCCCGATCCATTTGTTCCCCCACGGTCGGCATCCGGCTCCAGTTGTTGAAACAATGCGCCACCCGATGCCGCGCCAGCACCTCAAAGTAAGGCGGCTCCAAAAACCGCGCATTCCGAATCTCCACCGCCAACGGCCACCCCTCCGGCACCTCCCCCAAAAAACGGTCCAAGGCGACGACGAAATCCCGGCCCCGCTCGAAGTCCCGCGGGTAAAATTGGGAAAATTCCAAAATCACCACCCCCACCAGTTCCCGAACGCTCTCCAATGGATGCAGGAACGCGGAGGCAAACAGACGGGCATTCAAAAAATGCGGGTTCTCCTGGCCCGCCCGCTCCCCAAACCGAGGCAGCTGCGGAAAGTGTTTTACGGTGATTTCATCGGTTACTTTGATTCCAAACCGAAAGTCATTCGGCACCTGGGCCACCAAACCGGTCAGCTGCCGTTCGGTTGGGAACCGGTAATACCCAGCATCCAGACAGACGGTCGGGAAGGTCTCGGCATATTCGGCCAGGCATTCCCGATTGAACCGACTCTCGGAAAACCGGCCCCGGGTCAGATAACGCTCGCTTTCATAGACGCTCCCGCACCACCCCGGATATTTCCACGACGAGGTGCCGATATAAATCCCCCGACCCGCCAGTTCGCGAAGCCGATCTTTCAATGCCTCAGCCCTCCTTCTTGCTCCGCCCTGCTTTCTCCGTGTCCCATCCCAAATGCGGCGGCAGATTCTCCTCATCCAGCCGCAAATGAGCCGACAAATAGCGAATTCGAATCCGCCGCCCCTGGCCCGTCGCCAACACCAGCTGCCGCGAAACCTCCTTCGTCGGCTCCCGCAACAGCAGCCCCACCTCATGCCACCACGCCCGGCGCTCGATGAAACGCAGGCGCTTGGCAGCCGCCCACTGATCGCGATGCGTCACATTTCCCATTGTGGCAGGGGAGAGGATCGTAGAATTGGAAGGGGCGCAAACATCAGCTGAAACGCACATTAGCAGAGCGGAGGCGGGCTGAGGTGAATGACTTGTCATCAATCATGCTCGTCATTTCGATGCAATCCTCTTTTTTACCCTGCCCAACAATCTGCGGTGCAACCCCTTCCTGCTTTTATGCAACTGGGGGGTCATCACTCGGGGCCGCACCATGGGAATCCATCGTCGCCACCCCCTGCGCCTCCGCCTGCACCTCGGCGCAACTGGCTGTGAAGACCACGCTGGTCGTGGGAATATTCGCCCGAGCTGTGACCGCATGAGGGAGCGGGAGCCCAGCCACGCTTTTCCAAGAGGCAAAGACCGCCATCCCAACCGAGGTCAGCACAATGACCCCGGAGAGCGCATGTTTTCCGAAGACCGGAAGTGCCAGGGCCACGAGCACTGGGCCCGCGACGGCTCCTGCTGAGTTCACCAACAACAAGGTAGTGGCAATCTTCACAGGCGGCTCCCCTTGCGCTCTCGAAAAGGCGAGGGAATTCGCCAGGGTGTAAAGCGGCAGGACCAACCCTCCCAACAAGGTAATCACCGAGAGAAACAAGATCTGCTGAAACCGCGACGACGTTTCCACAATCCGCGCCACGTCCGCCAGCACGAGCCAAGAAGATAAGAGCGCGGTCACCCCGATCAAGGTCGCCACGATGCCAATCAGGACCCGCAAATCCATCTTGTCGGCAATAATCCCGAGCGGAATTTGAAAAATAAGGCGGCCAATAAAGAAACTCGCAATTACCTGTGCGATCACCCCTTCTGTGATCCCTTTGCCCGCAAGAATCGCCGGCAGGATCGCAACGATCGCCGTGGTAACCAACCCTGCATAAACCGCCGCGGCCAGGGCGGTGAAGGAGGTGACAGCCAGGGAGCTGGTCGAACCCTTTTTCCCTGCCTCTACCATCTCAGGCTCCTCTGCGACAGAAACGGACCGGGTCTCAGGTGCGCTGGCGCGGGTCAGGGTGACGAGCATCACCGCCGCATTAAAGGCGAGAGCCACGATGGTAATAAACCCAGGGGCCATGCCGTTCCAAATCACCAAGACGATCTGGCCCAACACCGCTGACGCCCCGATGCACCAACCATAAGCCGCAAAAACCTTGCCTCGCATGTTATCCGGGGTCGTCGCATTGATCCACCCATCCACCGACGCAAAAATGGCAGCAATACAAAGCCCCATCAGAAAACGCAGCACAATCCACAACGCGACCGATTCCGTCAGGTCAATGATGATCGCCAAACTCGTGCACAAAGCCGCCGCAGCCGCAAAAGCCCGAATATAGCCAACCCGCAGAATCCGTGGTGGCTCGCTAAAACATCCCACGGTGAATCCGAGAAAATAGGCGGTGCCGAAAAGCGCGACGGTTTGTTCACCCGCCCCATTCATCAACATGCGCAATGGCAAAATGGTCGTCATCGTCGCATTCGCGATGGTGACGAAACAAATCGCCCCCAAAAGAGCGAGTAAGGATGAAAGGACTCGCAACATGCCGGAACCAGGCGACGCAGCCCGAGTGAGTCGCTGTTCGAACCCAAGTGATTCGAGTTATTCTACCAATTGCGCGACGCACATCGCCACACTCCGTTTGGCTCCCTCCTCAGGTCGTCGCCGCTGCGGGGGTGCCCATCGGCAACAATTGATGAACCGTCGTAAACTGAAAGCCCTTGGCCAAGAGTTGGTCAAGCGTG
>CAZSPO010000373.1:0-3730 GCA_964608775.1 uncultured Chthoniobacterales bacterium
GGGCTGGACACCCGCCGGGCCACAGAGGGCGAAGCGCTCAAACGCGCTATCGGCCAGCAGCTCGGCCCGGCCCTTTACCTGGAATACCTGCGAGCGGCCGGGGTCGAACCTCCGGAGGAAACACGCCACCCCACTCCGCTCCGCCAGGCCCTGCGCATCGTAGCTGAAGAATTCGCACAACCGCTCGACCTGCCCGCCATCGCCCGGCGCAGCGGCGTCAGTCCGCAACATCTCATGCGACTCTTCCGGAGCCACACCGGCACCACCCCGATCCGCCACCTCTGGCAGGTGCGTGTGCGCGAAGCCGAAAAACTGATCACTGAGACCGGCCTCACTCTGGCTGAGATCGCCGAGCGGACCGGTTATCAGAATACCTTTCACCTCAGCCGCCACATCCGCGAGCGCTGCGGGCAATCGCCCAGACAACTGCGCACCGCACGATGGAAGGAGAGTTGAAGGGGCTCACCCGGATAAATCACAGGTGCGGCATGACGCGATCGTGACATGGCAGGCCTTGCGCTTTGCCATGATGCCTGATTAAGGATCTCTCCGACGGTGCCTCCGGAAGAATCGAGATCCAGAACATGCCGGAGGTCGAGTCCCGCGCCGTGACCGTGGCCAAATTCCGCCCATTCGCCGACAAAGTCTTTGCCGAGGATGGATTCAGTATCGAAGCAGAAACATTCGCACCCGGGGAATTCGTGACTCTGCGCGCCCGCATTCGGAATGAGGGACTGCTCGGGATTCGTTCCCCGCGTGTTTCATTCTATGAAGGCGACCCGAGACAGGGTGGAAAACTGATCGGCACCCGTGCAGCGAGCGGGGTGCTGAATGGCGGCGGGGAGGCCGAAGTCGTGATCGGCTATCAACTGCCTGAGACGATGGATGGTCTGACGCTTTACGCAGCATTGGGGGCCGCGGGACCGCTTCCTGACGTCGCCAATCACGATCTCGTCCGTGTGATCGACCTCGATGAGCCGCGGTTGCGCGTCACCACCGTCGACGCCGACCTCGACTGGGAACCGGAAGGCATGGTCGCACGCGTCCAAGCACTCGTCCTCAACCAAGGTCTCGATGCCGCGCCCGTCCAAGTCGCCCTCGTCGAAGCCGGCACCGGTCGCGAAGTGAACCGCAGCTGGACCAAAGCCCTGGCACCTGGTGAGGCCGCGCCGGTCATCTTTGTAACCCCGCTCCAGGATTCCGCAGGTGAGGAACTCCAATACAAATTGGTGATCGACCCCGATAGGGCCGTACTCGAAGCCGACGAAATCGTGCCTTTCGAGAAAATCATCGAAGCCCGTGTGCTCGATCAGCGTCCCTTCCGTCAGTGACAGTTCCGCACATCAGTTAACCCGGATCAATAAAAGCAAAGGTGCCTCAGTCGGTGCGATGCTTGGCCAGACAAGGCTTTGCGCCGACCAAGGGTTCTTCTCGGGATCAATGATCGCGCGAAATAGCGTGACCCCCTGTGATTTATCCGGGTGAATTACTCAGTCAACTGTTTGGCCAGGGTGTTTGGATCGGTGGTGGGAAGTTGGCAGACGAAGTTTTCGCAAACGTAGGCGGTAGGTTTGCTCTCTTGTTCGGTCACCGATGCGTAAAATTCAGCGTGCTTGGCGAAGAAGCTTTGGCTTTCAGGGCCGTCGAGCAGGACGGTGACCGCACCGGGAAGAAAACGGCGGCGGACGACGCGGAGCATTTCTTGGAGAACGGAATCGGTGAGGCGACCGACGAGGACGATTTGCTGGCCGGGATTGAGGGCGGTTTCGAGGGCGACGAGGCCCATGGGCACAGCGAGCGGCGTGCCGTTGAGTTGCGGGGCCAGGGCTTGCAGGGTGTCTTCCGCGCGACGGGCGAAGGCGGGATCTCCGAGCAGGTGGGAGAGACGCATGAGGTTGAGGGCGGCGATGGTGTTAGGTGAGGGTTCCGCGCCGTCGTAGTCTTCTTTCATGCGCAGCAGGACACTAGGATCTTCGCCGGTGGAGCTGAAGTAGCCGCCCTGTTTTTTGTCCCAAAAAAGTTCATCCTGTTTTTTCTGGAGGTCGATGGCCCAGGCGATGCGGTCAGTGCGGAAGTCGGCTTCGTAGAGGTCGAGGAGGCCGCGAATCAGGTAGGCGTAATCTTCGGCGAAGCCCCCGATATCGGAGGGGGTTTCGCGCCAGATGCGTAGGAGCTCGCCATTTTTTTCATCGTAGAGATTCGAACGAAGAAAGTCGGCAGCGCGATTGGCAGCGGTAAGATAGGCTTCATCCCCGAGCACTTGATAGGCTTTGGCGAAGGCAGAAATCATGAGACCGTTCCAAGCCGTAATGACTTTATCGTCGAGATGGGGGCGATGGCGTTTGGCTCGGGCATCGAAGAGGGTCTGACGGGCGGTGGCGAGTTTTTCGGCCACCTGCTCGGGCTGCAGGTCAAATTCTTTGGCTGCTTCGGCGTCGGTGAGTTTGCGGAAGAGCGTGTTGGTGCCTTGGAGTTCTCCGTGCGGATCGCTTTCGGGCGAGGCGTTGCCGCCGGGTTTCACGCCGTAAACGGCATTAAAAAGTTTGGCATGATCACCGAGGAGCTGATCGATCTCCTCCTGTTTCCAAATGTAAAAGGCCCCCTCGGTTTTGTGGTCGGCACCCTCAGCCAAGCTATCGGCGTCTTCGGCAGAATAGAAACCGCCGCCCGGCGAGGTCATGTCACGGGTGACATACGCGAGGATGTCGCTGGCGGTGTCGGCGAACTCGTTGCGCCCGGTGAGCTGGTAAGCAATGAGATAGGCTTCGACGAGTTGGGCTTGGTCGTAGAGCATTTTTTCGTAATGGGGAATGTGCCAGCGGCCATCGACGGAATAGCGGTGAAAACCGCCGCCGAGGTGGTCGTGGATGCCGCCGTGCATCATTTTCTCTAGGGTGACCACAGCCATTTCGATGGCGCGTTTGCCCCCTTTGGAGTCCGGCCCGAGGCGATCGGCTTCGTTGAAAAGGAAGAGGAGTTCGGAGGGGCGTGGAAATTTCGGTGCAGGGCCGAAGCCGCCTTCCTTGGGATCGAAGCGGTCCTCCATCTGTTGGAGGGCGGCGGTGAGTGGGGCGGTGGTGAGCTTTTGGGGGTCGCCTTCGCTGGGGGAGGGTGTGGTGAGTTTTCGCAGTTGGTCGGTGACTCCTTTAGCCTGGGAGCGTATTTCTTTTTCGTCCCTCTCCCAAGCCTTGGCGACGCGTTCGAGCACAGTCAGAAAACCGGGGCGTCCATAGGCATCTTTCGGCGGGAAATAGGTGCCGGCTACGATGGGTTCAAGCTCAGGAGTCATCCAGACGCTCATCGGCCAGCCGCCACCGCCCGTGGTGGCCTGGACGAAAGTCATATAAACACGGTCCACATCGGGACGCTCTTCGCGGTCGAGTTTGATGTTAATAAAATGTTCATTCATGAAGGCCGCAATCTTCGGGTCGTTGAACGATTCCCGATTCATGACGTGACACCAGTGGCAGGTGGAGTAACCGACAGAGAGGAAGATCGGTTTGTTTTGTTTACGGGCAGCGGCGAAGGCTTCCTCGCCCCACGGATACCAGTCCACCGGGTTCTCTTTGTGCTGGAGGAGATAGGGAGATTTCTCGTTGGCAAGACGGTTGGTAGTCATGTCGGATTGGGACACATCCTCGGCATATGCCAAGCCAATGGCTGTCGTGAAGAAGCAAAGGCTCAGGCAATGTAACTTGGATGAAAGGAGCATGATCATAATGGGTCGTGT
>CAZSPO010000374.1:0-3714 GCA_964608775.1 uncultured Chthoniobacterales bacterium
GATGCAGGACCTCGTCCAGCGTGTGCTCGATTTTCGCCGCGTCGCCGAGCACCGCACGCAGGTCGTCCTCGAACGAATCGATGCCCGAAACCCCGTCACGGAGGCCCTCCCCCTTGTCGCCCCTGCTGCAGCCGCCAAAGGCATCCGTCTCATGGCCGATCTGCCCGAGGATCCTGTCTGGTTGATGGCCGAACCGCTGGCCCTTTCTCAAATCACCGAGAATCTCCTCTCCAACGCGGTGAAATTCAGTCCTTCAGAGACCTGCGCCACCCTTCGATTGGTCCAGCGCCCGGATGGGGTTCGATTGGAAGTCGAGGACGAAGGCCCCGGCATTCCCGAGGAGGAAATTCCCCAGCTTTTCCAACGATTTGCCAAGCTCAGCAATCGACCGACCGCCAACGAATCGACGACCGGACTCGGGTTGGCGATTGTGAAAGAGTTGGCCGCCATGCTCGGGGGCCGGGTTTTTGCGGAAAATCGGAGCGAAGGGGGGGCGCGAATCGGGGTGGCTTTTCCCGCTTGCGGCAGCGCCTTTCCCGCTCGCCCCCATCAGCCGACCTCGACCGGTTCCGAGCGTGCCCCGACAGCCGTTGGCACCGGTTGATCGGTAAACGGAGCTTGCGGCTTTAGCCCGAGCGTTTCTAGCAACGCCAAGTCCTGGCTCACGGACGGATTGTCTGCGGTGAGCAATTTATCACCGTAAAAAATCGAGTTTGCACCCGCAAACAAGCAGAGAGCCTGCGCCTCCTCCGAGAGCCGGGTCCGACCGGCGCTCAGGCGCACTTTGGCTTTCGGAAAAAGCAGACGGGTCACCGCAATCATTCGCACCCAATCAAAAACATCAACGCCCGTCTCCCCCGCCAACGGCGTGCCGGGCATTGGCATCAACACATTGATCGGAATACTCTCCGGCGGGGGATCCAGCTCGAGCAGGGTCCCGAGCATGGCCAACCGGTCGTCGACGGTTTCGCCAAGCCCCAGGATGCCCCCGCAGCAAACCGCCATCCCGGCGCGTTGCACCGCTCCCAGGGTGTTCAAGCGGTCTTGGTAAGTGTGAGTCGTGACGATCTGAGGGTAATAACGTTCCGAGGTATCGAGGTTGTGGTTGTAAGCGGTGACCCCGGCTTCTTTGAGGGCAGCCGCCTCCGCGTCGCCGAGCTGCCCCAGCGTCACACAAACCTCCATCCCGAGCTGGCTGACCTGGCGCACGGTTTCCAGCACCTGCTCAAACCGGGGGTCGCCAGAGCGGACCCCTTTCCACGCCGCCCCCATGCAAAAGCGGGTCGCCCCGGTCGCCCGGGCTGCCCGAGCCCGTTCCATGATGGCATCGCAGGACATCAACCGTTCCGCCGCCACCCCGGTTTGGTAGCGAGCGCTCTGCGCGCAGTAACCGCAATCCTCGCTGCAACCGCCCGTTTTAATGCTAAGCAAGCTGCACAGTTGCACCTCGCCAGCCGGCCAATGGCGGGCGGTGACGGAGCGGGCCTCCTGCAGCAGATCAAAAAAGGGCCGGTCATAGAGGGCGCGAAGCGCTTCCAAAGTCATGCGGTTCCCTTATCCTTCCGAGGATTCCGGTGCAAGCAGGCATTCAGCGGGTTGCCGTTTCGTCCGCTCCACCCAGACAGAGACGAGCGCAAGATCGGCTGGGGTGATGCCCGGGACCCGGGCGGCTTGCCCCAAGGTGCGGGGTGCGATGCGAGCCAATTTTTCCCGTGCCTCGATTCGCAACCCCCGGATCGAGGTAAAATCGAAGGCGGCCGGGATTGGCTTATCCTCCTGCCGACGGGCGCGGTCGACGGCCTCCTGTTGGCGCTGAATATAACCGGCATATTTCAGGTCGCAGGCGAGCATTTCCCAGAGTGACAGGGGGAACCCGGCGAGCAGGTCGGAGGGCAGTTGGCGAGGCGTGGCTTCGGGGCGTTTTAACCAGCGATCCACCGGCACGCCATCATGGCGGGCCTCACGGGCATGAATGGCCAAGGCTTCAAAGCGGGCCTCCTGGGCGCGGAACCGGGCCATTCGATCGGCATCGACCAACCCCGCCAACCCCGCTGCGGGTAAGAGGCGCCGGTCCGCATTGTCATGGCGCAACAAAAGGCGATGCTCCGCCCGGCTGGTAAAGAGTCGATAAGGCTCATCCGTCCCCTTCGTCACTAGATCATCCAAAAGCACGCCGATATAGGCCTGTTCACGGCCCAGGATCAGCGGCGGTTTGCGGGCAAGTTTCAACGCCGCGTTGGCTCCGGCCATTAGCCCCTGGGCAGCGGCTTCCTCATAGCCGGAGGTCCCATTGATTTGTCCGGCGAAATAAAGCCCAGCCACCCGCTTCGTTTCCAAGGTCGGCAGCAACTGGGTGGGGGGACAATAATCATACTCCACCGCATACCCAGGACGGAGAATTTCCGCCCGCTCCAAACCGGGGATGGATCGCAGAAAGCGAAGTTGGACCTCATAGGGAAGACTGGTGGAGACCCCGTTCACGTAATATTCCTCCGTCCCCCACCCCTCCGGCTCCAGAAAGACCGGGTGCGACGACTTCTCCGCAAAGCGCACCACCTTATCCTCGATCGAAGGACAATACCGCGGCCCCCTCCCCTCGATCCGCCCGCTATACATAGCCGAGAGATGGAGATTCGCTCGGATCACTTCATGCGTCGCCGATCCCGTTGCCGTCATCCAGCAGGCCCGTTGTTCCACGTGGAACATTCCGGCTTGCCAGCCGTTGCGGTTCCAACAAAGCGGATCGGGCGGGCCAAATCGCTCCGGTTCAAAACTGAAGAGGACAGGTTCCTCATCTCCCTCCTGACGCTCCATCCGAGAGAAGTCGAGGCTTCCCCCATGGAGCCTCGCCGGGGTGCCGGTCTTGAACCGCCCAACCTCGAACCCGAGCCGATCCAGCTCGGCACTCAACCCGCTCGACGCATCCCCCATCCGGCCCCCGACCTGTTGACGTTGCCCAACATGGAGCAACCCCCGCATGAAAGTGCCGGTGGTCAGAATGACCGCCCCCGCCTGATAGGTCACCCCCCAACTGGTCACCACCCCGCACACCGCTTCCCCTCGCGTGAGGAGCCGGTCGACTCCGCCCTGGGTCAACGTCAAGCCCGGCATCCGCTCCAGAACCCCCTTCGCTCGGTATTGATACCATTTCTTGTCAGACTGCGCTCGGGGGGCTTGGACACTCGGGCCTTTGGAGCGATTGAGGAGGCGGAATTGGAGGGCGGTCCGGTCGGTGTTTTCGGCCATGAACCCTCCCAACGCATCGATTTCCCGCACGACATGCCCTTTGGCCAGCCCTCCGATCGCCGGGTTACAAGACATCTGAGCCATCGTGTCGAGATTCTGGGTGATCATCAGAACACGCGCCCCGAGGCGGCACCCAGCCAGGGCGGCTTCCACCCCGGCATGACCAGCCCCCACCACCACGATGTCGAACTGTTCTGAGTCACCCTCCATCTTGCATCGTTACTCCGACTGCCGGGGGGGCGCAACCGGCGCGCGGGGTTGTTTGTTCCACGTGGAACATTAGGCGGTCTCCGCCCGATCAAGAATGCCGCTCCCAGGCCGCGGCAGGAGGTCGGCTAGGGAAGCCACCCACGGCTCCCCCTTCCGGTTCCAGCTGCAAATCGGCAACGCGGGAGAAAATTCTGCAACCACCTGTCGGCAGGCGCCACAGGGGGTGATTGGCACCTCCGTCTCGGCAAAAATCCCGAG
>CAZSPO010000375.1:0-3703 GCA_964608775.1 uncultured Chthoniobacterales bacterium
AATATATTGTGGTCTGCTCGCATTCCCTAGCCGCACCCACTTTTAATCAGACCCCATTGCCTCCACCAGCCCCATTCCCCCTTGTCAATACGCGGCGGGCTGGCATCTTGGTTCAGGCGCGGCGCGCGGCTGCTCCCTCCTCTTCTCCCGTCCCATGGCCTACCAGGTCGAGCACTACATCACGCATCCCGCCCAGTGCCCTTATCTCGACGACCGGCAATGGAAATTGGAATCCCGCATCCTTTTGGACGTCACCCGGTCGGAGATGCAATCGCTGTTGGAACGGGGTTGGCGACGGTTTGGTCCTGAATATTTTCGGCCTGCCTGCAGTGGATGTCGCGAGTGTATCTCGATCCGTATCCCGGTGGAACCTTTCCAACCCAGCAAAAGCCAACGGCGCGCCCGCAACCGCTTGCGGGATTTGAGCATTAGCATTGGAAGCCCGGCCGCCGATCAGGAACGGCTCAAACTTTACCATAAATGGCATCGCGACCGGGAGGCCCGCCAATTGTGGGAGCCCTCCCCGCTTTCCCTTGAGCATTACTCCTTGCAATTCTGTTTCCCGCACCCGTGCGCCCGGGAAATCACCTACTGGGATGGGAGCCGCTTAGTAGCCGTCGGCATTGTCGATCTCACGGAGGAAGCTTTGAGCTCGGTTTACTTTTTCTATGACCCCGACTACCAACGACTCTCGCCCGGCATCGGGAGTGTGCTGGTGGAAATCGACTACGCCCGTCGCGAGGGGCTTCGCCATGTTTACCTGGGCTATCGTGTGGCGGGTTGTGAATCACTCGCTTACAAAGATCGGTTTCGCCCTAACGAACTACTCGTGAACCGGCCTGAGCTGCACGAAATCCCGCACTGGATCCAGGTGCCGCGGGCGCCCCTGATTTCGTAATCCAGTGGGGTCAAGGTGCCGTTCGCCGAACCCGCGTTTTTGCCAGACGCACATTTGTCGCGAGAATGCGCCGGAGTCGGGCGGCTTCCGGGTTGGCTCCGAGAGAGGGACCGACCTCGCGGATGCGACGGGCGGTTTTGCCGGTGGGAATGGCAAGGTGAAAGAGCGGTTCGCCCGGTTTGACCGCCGGCATGGTCGTCATGCCGAGAATCACCCCGTCAGCCGGAGCGGTGACCTGATGTTGGTGCCGCCCAAAGATGTCGAGGTTGGTGGCGAGAATCTGGCCGCGACGCACCGGTTGGCCGGGCACCACGTGGAATTTCAAAATACCCCCCCGTTCTGCTCTGATCCAGCGGGTGCGGCGAATCGGCTCGATCGGCCCGGGGGTAGAGAGCACGCCATCGAGCATCCCGAGCCAGGCGAGCACCTGCCGGGCTCCCCGTAAGCCAAGGTCGACGATGCCCGGTTCGATTTTCCAAACTTCCCCTGCTTCCAACACGATGGTCGGGATCCCCGCCCGACCGGCCGTCCGCCGCAACGAACCCTCGGCTCCCTTGCTGTGCACCACCAACTCGCACCCAAACGCCTCAGCCAACGCCCCGGTCGCCTTATCACTCAAATCCGCACGAATGTTGGGATAATTCGTCCGGCGCACAGCCGCTGTATGGAAATCGAGTC
The DNA here is from genome assembly GCA_964608775.1 of uncultured Chthoniobacterales bacterium. Lineage (GTDB taxonomy): Bacteria > Verrucomicrobiota > Verrucomicrobiia > Chthoniobacterales > CAZSPO01 > CAZSPO01. Next base: position 1,577 of record CAZSPO010000375.1, read on the forward strand.
CGCAATCACAGTGGCGAATCAGTTGCTCAAAGACCGTATGCGCAAGTCGGGAAGAGAGGCTGCCGTGGGCCGTGCCAGGAAAGCAGCGGTTCAGATCCCGGCGGTCACTCAAGTAGCGGCTGTGACGTTCCAGCCCGGGGACATTCACGGCTGGCACCGCGATCAAAGTGCCTCGCACCAAAATGGGCGGCTGCTCAAAGACGAGCTCCCGAATGATGCCGAGCCCGTTCAATTCGTCCCCATGAATCCCGCCGGTGAGAAAAACAACTGGGCCCGGTTTCGGACCGGCAATCACCCGGACCGGCACCCCTTCGCGGGTGCCGGTGTAAGACTCGCTCCATTCGAGCGAAAGATCGTAAATCTTGCCGCGACCGATCCGTTTCCCGGCGATCCGCAGGGTGGGCCGGGGTTTCCACGGGATGGGGAAGTCTGGACTCATCTTATTTTTGTGAAACCTAAGATTGACGCGGGTCGGTCGAATCATAAAAAACACGATCGTTTCGGCAGAGCGACCGCTCTCCACCTGTCTGCGCTTAGATGTTCATGATTCACCGGAATGTTTAAAATAACCAGTCTTGCGTGCTTACGGATTTTGCAGCGTAGAAATTTCCCGCGTTGGGCGCATCTCCCTTTTCTGCGAAGAAGAAGCGCGGGGGGCGTGGTTCCTTCTCTGTTGCGGGCGCGTGCTCGACCTACCCTGCCCAAATCGGTGATGCGCCCTTTGCGTTGTTTAAAATATGGGGGTTCACCCTCCGCTTAAAATTATGGAAGAAGCCGTCAGCCAATGGATTAGCAAGGCGAGCGACATTGTGTGGGGCCTGCCCATGATTGTTCTGCTCATGGGCACCCATTTGTTTCTCACTCTTCGGTTGGGGTTCATCCAGCGTTTTATCCCGCGCGGGATCAAGCTGAGTATTCGTCCAGACAAAGATGCGGCGGGCGACGTCAGCCATTTCGGCGCACTCACAGCCGCCCTCGCAGCGACGATCGGCACCGGCAACATTTTTGGTGTCGCCGCTGCGGTGGTGGCCGGTGGGCCTGGAGCCATTTTCTGGATGTGGATGACCGGCGTGCTCGGGATTGCCACCAAATACGGCGAAGCAGTGCTCGCTGTGAAATACCGGGTGCAACGATCGGACGGCACGTTCGCTGGCGGCCCCATGTATGTGTTGGAACACGGGCTCAAAATGAAGCCGCTCGCCATTCTCTTTGCGATCTTCACCGCCATCGCCGCATTCGGGATTGGCAATATGGTGCAGGCCAACGCGATCAGCGATATCGTGCAGGAGATTGCCGGGGAATCGCATGCGAACACGGCGGCTTACGCCACCGGTATCGTTTTGGCTTTCGGGGCGGGATTGGTGATTTTGGGTGGAGTGAAGTCGATCGCCCGGGTCTGCGCTTTTCTTGTCCCGATCATGGCCGTCATTTATTGCCTCGGTTGCCTCGCTATTATCCTCCATCATTTTGGCGAAATCCCCGCCGCGCTCGGCACCATCCTCACCTCGGCCTTCACCGGCAGTGCCGCCGTGGGGGGGGCCATTGGGATTACAGTGAAAGAAGCGGTTCGCTACGGGGTTGCGCGCGGGATTTTCTCGAATGAATCGGGGATGGGCAGCGCCCCGATTCTCGCAGCGGCAGCGCGCACGACAAACAGCGTTCGCCAAGGGATCATCTCCGCCACCGGCACGTTCTGGGATACGGTCGTGATTTGTGCAATGACCGGGCTGGCGATTGTGCTGGCTGGCGATTGGAAAAATCCCGACCTCGACCGGGCCGCATTGGCCAAGGCAACCTTCTATGATTTGCCAGGAATCGGGCCGGTGATTCTCACCTTCGGCCTTGCTACCTTTGTTTTCTCCACGATTCTCGGGTGGTCTTATTACGGGGAGAAAGCGGTGCAATATCTGTTTGGAGACAAAGTGATCACGCTTTACCGGGTCTTTTGGGTGGTCGCGATTTATTTTGGAGCGGTGCTCAGCGCCAATCCGGTTTGGGACTTTTCCGATGTGATGAATGCCTGCATGGCATTTCCCAACTTGGTGGCGCTTCTCTTGCTCAGCCACGTCATTGCCAAGGAAACCCGCACGCACATGGGCGATCTGACCGGGAAATCCCCCGATTAAC
>CAZSPO010000376.1:0-3696 GCA_964608775.1 uncultured Chthoniobacterales bacterium
CCAGGAGTGACCAGCCAAAGGGCGGTGGCAGGCAGTCGGCGAAGGCGCCGCACGGTCTCAACCGTTGCGGCCTCGGCTTGCGCAACAGCATCGTTCCCGGCCGCCAGGACCTCTGCGGCGATGGAGAGCGGGACAACAGCGAGCAGATGATTCTCGCGGGCGTGCCGGAGCAGGCTCTCGAGGGTGGCCCGATTGGGGGGAGATGGGAAATCGAGCAGGATGGCGTTCGCCCCCAGTTTGCGCAGCTCTGCCAAACGCTCTGTGGCCACAGCTCCTTGGAGGAGGAGAGTCTGGTCGCCCAGTCGGATTCCCTTGGTCGCCAGCTGCGAAGCGTTCTCTTGCTGGACGGATGGGGGCGGAGCGGCCTTTGGTTGGCAGCCGACGAACGGGCATGCCGCCACAGCCAACCCAAGGGAGAGAAGGCGGAAGGCCGACCTTGGCAGGGGCGTTATGGGCACCGGAAAAGGGCGAGAGGGCCGCTCAGGAAGTTGGGTGGTGCGCATCCTCGTCCTCCTCATGGTCGTCTGCTTCATCGGGGACATCTTCCACGAAGGGTTCCTCAGGAGGGGCAAACTTACGGTTCCGCTTGTTGGCGGGTAGGGGGGCTAAGACCATGTTGATTTGGCGACCCGCTTTGCGCGCGGGATTTTCGATTTGAGCAACGCCATCCAAATCTTTTCCGGCTCGCATGACCACTTCCATGCCGATTTCTTGGTGGGCCATTTCGCGGCCCCGGAACTGGAGGGTCAATTTGACCTTGTTGCCCTTGTCCAAGAACTCCTCGGCGTGACGAATTTTCGTCATGTAATCGTGTTCACTGATGTTTGCGCGGAATTTCACCTCCTTGAGTCGGGAGGTGGCGTGTTTGCGGTCTTTCTCGGCTTTGGCGGCTTCATACCGATATTTGCCGTAGTCGACAATCTTACAGACGGGCGGGCTGGCGTTCGGCGAAATCTCAACGAGGTCGAGCCCGAGTTGCTGGGCTTTCTTGAGCGCGTCGGATGTCCGCAGGACGCCGAGCTGTTCGTTCGTGCTTCCGACAATGACACGGACTTCGCGGGCACGAATCCGTTGATTAACGCGAATAAAGTTATTTCTGATGGTGGGGTCTCCTTTGGGCGAGCTGAATTCGAACGCCAAACTCGCTAGCGAACTCTTTTTTTAATTTCAAGCGATAAGCGTTCGACGAACGCGTCGAGCGCCTGCGTTCCTTCTTCGCCCTGCGCACGGCTGCGAACGGCGACCAGACCGGCTGATTCCTCTTTCGGTCCGACGACGAGCATGTAGGGGACTTTTTCCAAGCGGGCAAGGCGGATCTTGGCTCCCACTTTGTCGTTTGAACCATCGATTCTCACACGGGCTCCGACCGTAGCCAGGGCGCTCCGCACTCGTTCGGCGTAAGGGAGGGCTTTATCTGAAATGGGGAGAATGCGGACCTGTTCGGGTGAGAGCCAAAGGGGGAAGGCACCGGCGAAATGCTCGATCAACACCCCGATAAAGCGTTCCATCGAGCCAAATGGAGCGCGATGAATCATCACGGGCCGGTGTTTTTCGTTGTCTGCCCCCGCATACCAGAGGTCGAAACGAATCGGCAGATTGTAATCCACCTGCACCGTCCCGAGCTGCCATTCCCGCCCGATCACATCGCGCACGACAAAATCAATCTTGGGCCCGTAAAATGCCGCCTCCCCGGGCTCCTCGGTGTAAGGGGCTCCGAATGCCTGGGCCGCCTCCCGCAAGACGCTTTCCGCTCGATCCCAGTCCGCGGGTTCCCCCGTGTATTTGCTTGAGTCTGGATCCCGTAATCCGACTCGGACCCGGTAATCGGTCATCCCCAGGGTAGCGAACACCTTGCGCACAAGCCCCAGGCATTTCTGGAGCTCATCGCCCACCTGTTCCTCCGTGCAAAACAAATGGGCGTCGTCTTGGGTGAACCCGCGGACCCGGGTCATGCCGCCGATTTCCCCGGATTTTTCCCAGCGATACACCGTGCCGAACTCCGCCAGCCGGACTGGCAGATCGCGATAGCTGCGGGGTTCGGCGGCGTAAATCCGGATGTGATGCGGGCAGTTCATCGGTTTCAGCAAGAAGCCGTCCACCTCGCCGGAATCAATCAACGGCCCGAGCTGGGCGCAGGTGCATCCTTCCTCCGCGAGGTCGGCCATCGCTTCACCGTCCAAGATCGGGCTAAACTGCGACTCTTTGTAGTAGGGAAAATGCCCCGAAGTCCGATAAAGCCCGAGGCGCCCAATGTGCGGGGTGAAGACCATTCGGTATCCTAGCTTGCGTAAATCTTCCGAAATGAAGTCCTGCAACTCCTGTCGAATCACCGCGCCATTCGGCAACCAAAGGACGAGCCCTTGTCCGACCGCTTCGTCGATGTGAAACAGCTTCAGCTCCCGCCCTAGTTTCCGGTGGTCCCGTTTTTTCGCCTCTTCGAGCATCTCCAGATGCCGGTCGAGTTCCTCCCGGCTCGGAAATGCCGTGCCGTAGACCCGCTGAAGCTGCGGGTTTTTTTCGTCCCCTTTGTAATAAGCGCTGGCGACCGACATTAATTTGAATGCCCCGATTGCCCCGGTGGTCGGCACATGGGGGCCAGCGCAGAGATCGACAAAGTCGCCGTTGCGATAGAGCGAGATTTCTTCTCCCTCTGGAATCCCGGCGATGATGTCGGCCTTAAATTTACTCGGCACCCCCCGGGAGCCTAACGCCGCCAGCCGTCCCGAAGTCGCCAGGGCTTCGGCTTCCGCCCGGTTCACGATCTCCCGTTGCAACGGTTGATTTGCCGCCACGATCCGGGCCATGGCGGCTTCGATTTTTTCAAAATCTTCCGGAGAAATCGGGTGCGGCAGCTCCAGATCGTAATAAAAACCGCTCTCAACCGGTGGTCCCGCCGCGAACTGTGCCTCGGGCCAAATCTCCAAAATCGCCGTCGCCAGGACATGCGCACAGGTGTGGCGCAGGCGTTCGAGCTCGCTCATTTCCTGCCGTTGTTCGAGGGTTTTTCGTGCGGATTCTGCCATATTCGGGATCGGCAGCATCGGGGAGAAGCCGACGTGGCTCAACGCTTTTGTGTCTGAATCGTGGCAAAATCCTGGCGTCCACCCTCCGGTTGGTGTCCGAAGGTAGTGTCAAATCCATGGAAACCCTCGCTGCCATCGAAGCCCGCCGGGCCGTCAAGCATTACGATCCGACCCACCAATTCACACAGGAAGAAGAACGCCAGCTGCTTGAGCACGCGCTGCTTTCTCCAACCGCGTTTAACATTCAAAACTGGCGGTTTGTCGTCGTCAAAGATCCCGCCTTGCGCCGCCAAATTCGGGCGGTTGCGTGGGATCAAGCTCAGGTCACCGATGCTTCCCTTCTCGTGATTCTTTGTGCCGACCTTAACGCTTGGGCCAGAGAGCCGAGCCGTTATTGGCGGCTTGCCCCGCAGCCAGTGCAGGATTTTCTCGTCCCGGCCATCGGGCAATATTATCAGGGTCGCCCGCAGGTGCAGCGGGATGAAGCCATGCGCTCGTGCGGGATCGCGGCTCAGACCTTGATGCTGGCAGCGAAAGCGATGGGATATGATTCCTGTCCGATGCACATTCGGGATCACGTTCGGGGAACAAATCTTGACGATTTGATCCAGCACTTTCCGGTAGGGCTCCCTCGCCGAGGGGGCCTTTGGGGGGGATCGTGCGCCGACTCCCG
>CAZSPO010000377.1:0-3690 GCA_964608775.1 uncultured Chthoniobacterales bacterium
GCAGGCAAGACGCCATTCTCCAGCTATTGAAGCTTCGCCACAAGCGAGTTCCGGTCGGAATGTGCGAAGCCGTCCGCGAGGTGACAGAAGAGGAGCGTCTCAGCCAACTCCTGCTCGCCGCAGCGCAAAGCACGACTTTAGAGCAATTCTCCGAAAGCCTCTGAAGGGCTCGGCGAGGGGCGTCCCCCCCATCAACCAAACCCAGCCCGAAGGCACAGCACCAGTATTTCGAAGTTTCGGTGTTTCAGTGATTCATCCTTCATCCCTCCCTTTGCCTCCCCCTTCGCGCCTTCGCGGCTTCGCGTGAAACAATCCCTTTGATTCCGATGCAGAATTCTCACGGAGAACGGGCTGCCCAGGAAAAATCTTGGCGTCTCTGCGTCTTTGAGTGAGCCCAAACAAAACGCATAACCAGAAAATGAAATCATCTCACGCCCGCTTCGTTCAAGACGCACAGATGGAAGAAAATGACATAGGAAAAGAAGTGGTGGATGTTGGTGCCACACTGTTGAAAGATGGAATCAAGCGTATGGTGAACGGGCTACCCCATTGGAACTGCTGAAGGATTAGAATGCAACAAAGCGACACAATCCAAGAAGTCCGCGATGCTCGAACCAAGATCTCGGAGCATTTTGAACACGATTTGCACCGAATGCTTGAGTATTACAAAGCAAAACAGCAATTGCGCATTAAGCACCAAACGCACCATGCACCGAATGAGTGCGTTTCAGAGACAGCGCACCAAGTGCCCTGATTGCTGAACTGAAACATTCAGTGAATAAAGTCCATCAACTGCAAGCCAAAGCCGCGATGCTTCCAGAACACCTGGCAGCAGAGGTCTTGGATTTCCTCGAATTTGTCGAGATGCGTCACTCCACGCAGCCATCGTCACTCCACGAACCTGCGCTCACTATCCGTGGCGCGTTCAAAGGCCGATTAAGTTCTTCCGCAGATTTCGCAAACAGAAAATCCAATGAAATTCGATTGGAAGAATGAAACGTTGATCGCGTTGGATGCTTGCGCGTTGATCGCGTATCTCAATGACGAACCCGGGGCAGAGCTTGTCGATTCTATCTTGCAGCATGCCCCAAGCGTGCAGTTATCGGCGATTAACTTATTGGAAATCGCATATGATGCTGTGCGCACTACCGGGGATGACGGAACAGCGCAGGAAATCGTTAATACAATCAGTCGATTGCCAATCGTCATTCGCTGACACTTGGATTAACCTATCATAAAAATCGCTGCACATCTCAAAACCAGTTTTCGCATCTCGTTGGCCGACTCCGTGGCCCTTGCCAACTCGATCTCCCAAAATGCTCCATTGGCAACAAGCGACCACCATGAATTTGATGCAATCGATGCCGCAGGCGCTGCCCGCATACTCTGGATTCGTTGAGTCTCCTTCTTCCGAGCGACAGACGCCCCCCCCCGAGATCGCGACCCGGAGGGCGGGCGTCCCGCCCGACAACTAACCCAACCCAACCCAAAGGCACGAAACCGGAGTTTCGGTGTTTCCGCTCTCAGCTTTCATCCTTCATGTATCCTTGAATCCAGCGTGCACCTCGAACCAGGCACCCAACAACGCTCTTTACCCAGGAGGAAGTCGCCCCTCACCCCTCTTCGTCTCCCTCCGCCTTCTCACTTCCGCTCCCCGATCCTTTCAGCTCCCAGCTCCCGCCTTCCCAGCTCTGATGGCAGTCGTTTCTACCTTGTAGCAACCACGCGTTCACAATATTAATTTTGCAATGCAAAGCACTACCCACAGCCAAGTGATTCGAGAGGATCGTTTGCGTGACTCACGCCATCCAATACATGAGGTCGCCGACAGGCTGCTGCCCTATCTCCAAATCTTGACGGAGCGATTTCAACCGGAGCAGGTGATTCTATTTGGCTCCTATGCCTATGGTCAGCCCACGATCCACAGTGATATTGATCTTCTGGTCGTGAAGCCGATTGTGGAAAGCCGGGTTAAAGACAAAGTTGCCATCCGCCGTGAGTGGTGGCCATTAATGAAGGATGGCAATCCGTTGTCCTTCGACCTGTTACTTGCCACTCCAGAAGAATTTCATGGCAAGATCTGGGAGGATGCAGGCTACCGACAAGAAATCAAAAATCGCGGGCTTCGGATCGCATGATGACAGATCCACAAAATCCAGCAGACTGGTTGATTCTGGCTCGAGACCGTCTTGAGAAAGCCGATGCCATTTTCGAGCGATTCGGAGCGTCCTGGACAGGCATCGAATTGCTCCATGAAGCAGTCGAACGATTCCTGAAAGCTTATTTGGTTCACAAAGGCTGGACCTTGATAAAGACGCACGATCTAAGCCGCCTGTTGGTTGAAGCGTGCCATTTTAATGGGGATTTCGAAGCATACGCAGAAATGGCGAGGTCATTGACTGAACAGTTCTGGGAGCAACACTACCCAGGAGGTGACCTAGATGAAGTCGGCCAAGACTACTCCACACTCCGCGAATCCACGGGCCAAATGATTGCCCTTATAGACCGCGGAATAGCTGAACAAAATTCTGACTGACACGCTCTTGCCCACGGAAGACGAGTGGCGGAGAGACGGCAACCCGCAGCTCTGCGGAGCAGGCCGCAAACCAGCAAACCCGCCAAAGACGGCTGCAACCCACCTCGGATTCAGATGTCGGGATTCGGGAGGCCTCCGCCTTCTCACTTCTCACCTCGCCCGCTCCCCGCTCCGCTTTTTTAATCCTTCATCCTTCATCCCTCCCTTGGTCTTCCCCTTCGTGCCTTCGCGGCTTCGCGTGAGACAATGCCTTTGATTCCGATGCAAAACTCTCACGGTGAACGGGCTACCCGAGTAAAATCTTGGCGTCTCTGCGTCTTTGCGTGAGCCCAAACAGAACAGATATCCAAAATATGAAATCATCTCACGCCCGCTTCGCTCAAGACGCTAAGACGCAAAGATGGAAGGCCGTCAAGACGCCATTCTCCAGCGATTGAAGCTTCGCCACAAACGAGTTCCGGTCGGAATGTGCGAAGCCGTCCGCGAGGTGACAGAAGATGAGCGTCTCAGCCAACTCCTGCTCGCTGCAGCGCAAAGCACGACTTTAGAGCAATTCTCCGAAAGCCTCTGAAGGCCCCGGCGAGGGGCATCCCCGGTCATTCTTCTTGGAAAACTCCACCAGCCCTCTCCTCGAATCCCTTTCACCGAAAATCATCTCGTGTGCTCTCAATCTGGCAAATGAAGCCCCCGGATCCGCAAGGCAAGCGATACGAATTCTCATCAAGCCATGCGCGACCCCAACCACCCCAATGTCTACCCCCTTCTACCTCCCCTCCGCGTGGGAGCGATTTTTTAAAGCCATGACTCACGCGAAGACGCAGAGGTAAATAGGCCAACCCCCATCTAAAAAAGCTGAAAAGCTGAAATACTAAAAAACCACCCCTTCCTCCTTCCTCCTTCATGAAAGTCTCTCTAGAAATCGCAGAGTCCTGTTTCTCCATCACAAAAGAACTTCCGGAAGATTTCGCCCGCTCTTTACAGATAGCGGGTGCGGTGAAGTGGTATGAACTCGGAAGAATCTCGCAGTCAAAGGCGGCGGAATTGATCGGCTGCAGTCGAATCGAATTTTTTCATCACCTTCGGGATTATCGCGTTCCTTTTCTGCAACTGAGTCCCATTGAACTCGAACAAGAGGTCTCCGACCCGAGGATATG
>CAZSPO010000378.1:0-3666 GCA_964608775.1 uncultured Chthoniobacterales bacterium
CGTGGCCACGCTGGGCCCTGCCTCCGACGGCGAGCACATGATCCGCAAACTCTACACTCCGCCGGGTCGGTGGTGTGGTCGTAGAGTTCTTCCTCACCATTCTCGGCCAATAAGTAACGGTGGGTGCGGGACCGGACACTATGATGCACCCCCGTCATCCCGCGAATCGAGCTGAGGGCCACGGACGGCCCATCCCACTCCCCGAGATCGGGATGTTGCAATAGCGGCACGAGGGAATGCCCCTCCAGCGCCTGCCCGTGGGTCGCGGCATGGGGATGATCGGGGAGATCGGCGAGATCGAGAACGGTCGGATACAAATCGATCAGGGAAACCGGCGCATCGCAGGTTAGCCCTGGTTGGGCAACCCGCGGGGCATCGATTACCAAGGGGACGCGGGCTGAGACTTCCCAAAGCGTGCTCTTAAAAAGCATCTCCTTCTCCCCCATGTGATACCCGTTGTCACTGGTGAAAATCACCACCGTATTCTCCGCCTGCCCGCTGGTCTCCAAGGCGTCGAGCACCCGGCCCAGTTGCGCGTCCATAAAGGCAATCGACGCCAAAAATGCTTGCAACCATTCCCGCCAGAGCGGCTCCCCTCCGCTTCGGAGAATTTCGCGGCGCAACTGGCCATAAGGTCGATTGGCGACCAACGAGGGGGCGCAATCCTCCAAATCCCCATTCAACACAGCCGGCAGGGTGATGCGGTCAGGCGGAAACATCGCCCAGAACGGATCGGGCACATAGAGTGGGGTGTGCGGTCGGACAAAACCGAGCGCGAGAAAAAACGGCTCCGTGCGCGGCTGCTCCAAAATCCGAATCCCAAAATCAGCCGTCAATTCATCCGGCATCCGGTCGCGGTCCGACTCCGATTCGTATCGAAACGGCGTGCCATCCTGATAGTGCCAGCCGCCAGGTGGGACCTGCGAAAGCGGGGCAAACGTCTGTTCGACGGGAAATCGGAGCGCCCCATCCTTCATCCATTTCGGATCGGCAAAAGCCCGGTTCGGACCAAACATCGCCTCCCCTTCTAACATGGCCGCTTGATGCGGATGGGTGGTTCCCCCTCCTTTTCCCTCTCGGAGGGTCGGATCCCAGGGGCTGGGTCCGTAATCCGTCGGATTCCCGTATTCCGTCCAGCACGTCGTGGCATGCTCCGGACCGCCGTGGAATACTTTGCCCGCCCCAAACGTCGCATACCCCTGCTGTTGCAGATAAAGCGGCAAAGTCACCGCGTCACGGATGAGCGGGCGGTTCCGAATCGGATCCATCAGCTCCAAATGACCGGTCGTATGCGGAGCCAAACCGGTCAGGCAACTGTTGCGCGATGGGACACAAATCGGGCAGTTGGCTTGGGCGTTGAGAAATGTGACCCCGCGACGACGGAGTCGGTCGAGGTGAGGTGTGGGCGAAAAAGGGACCGTGCCATGCCCGGCCACTGCGGTGTTCAGATCGTCGCAAATGATGAAGAGAAAATTGGGGCGTGCAGCCATGAGGCCATTACGTTCGTCGCGGGATTAGCGTGCGGTCAATCCTTCATAAGTCTCGGGGCGCCGATCCCGGTAAAATGCCCACGTTCGCCGGACTTCCTCGATCAACGCTAGATTGACCTCTGTCACCAGCACCTCGTCGCTGTCACGGGCGGCTTTGGCGACAATCACTCCCTGCGGATCGCAGACATAGCTTTGACCATAAAACTCGCCGATTGCCCATGGTTGCTCCACGCCGACGCGATTAATGGCGGCGAGGAAATATTGATTGGCGACGGCGTGAGCGGGTTGTTCGAGTTGCCAGAGCGACTCGCTGAGGCCGGCGACGGTGGCGCTGGGATTGAAAACGATCTCGGCTCCATTCAGCCCGAGGGCGCGTGCGCCTTCAGGAAAATGCCGGTCGTAACAAAGCGAGATCCCAATTTTGCCCACCGCCGTCTCGAACACTGGGTAGCCCAGGTTGCCAGGGCGGAAGTAAAATTTCTCCCAAAACCCTGGGTAGCAGTGGGGCAGATGGTTTTTACGGTATTGACCGAGCCAACGGCCATCGGCATCGATCACGGAAGCGGTGTTGTAATAGATTCCGGCCGCCGCTCGCTCCACCACCGGCACGATGAGCACCACCCCGAGCTGTCGGGCCTTCTCCATCATCAGCCGGGTGCTGGGGCCGTCCGGAACCGGCTCAGCGAGCGCGAACCAACGGGCCTCTTGTTCAGCGGGAAAGTAAGGACTGTAAAACAGCTCCTGCAACCCGATCACTTGCGCCCCCTTGGCGGCGGCTTGCCCGATCAAGTCGAGATGCTTTTCGATCATGGTCCGCTTGATCAAACCGAGGTCGTCCGTCCCCGCATGGGGGCAAGCAGCTTGAATGATTCCGATCCGAACAGGGCGCGACATACCGGTTCCTCGCGAAAAATCGCTGGCAATTCAAAAGAAAACCCACACGGTGCTTGTTTGTCCTAGTCGCCATGCCCGATCTCTCCCTGCACGTCAACGGCCTGGAGTTGCCCAACCCTTTCCTCATCGCGTCAGGGCCGCCGGGCACCAATCTCAACGTCATCCGCAAAGCGTTCCGCGAAGGATGGGGGGCGGTCGTGGCCAAAACCGTCTGCCTCGACGCCTCCCGAATCGTCAATGTCAGCCCGCGATACGCCCAGTGGCAGGTCGGCGGGGAGGTGGTGGGGTGGGAAAATATCGAGCTGATCAGCGACCGTCCTTTCCCTCTCTGGTTGGAGGAATTCCGGCGTTGCAAAGACGAATTCCCCGACCGGATGCTCATTGCGTCGATCATGGAAGAGTATCATCGCGATGCCTGGGTGGAAATCGTCGCTCGATGCGAGGCCGCCGGGGTCGATGCCTTTGAACTCAATTTTTCTTGCCCACACGGCTTGCCGGAGCGTCGGATGGGGTCGGCGATGGGCGAAGACCCCGAGCTGCTCGAAGAGGTCGCCGACTGGGTCATGGCCGCCGCTTCCAAACCGGTCTGGGCCAAGCTCACCCCAAACGTCACCCGCATTGAAGCCCCCGCCCGCGCCGCCTTCCGCGCCGGTTGCCAGGGAGTCAGTGCCATCAACACCATCCTCAGCATCATGGGGGTCAACCTCGACACCCTGCGCCCCGAACCGACCGTGGCCGGTTACAGCACGCCAGGCGGCTATTCTTCGATTGCGATCCGCCCGATTGCCCTTCAAATGGCCGCCGAAATTGCCGTGTTGATCCGGGACGAATTTCCTGACCGCACCCTCTCTGCCATCGGCGGCATCGAGACGGGCGGGGACGCCGCGCAATTTCTCCTCCTCGGAGCCAGCACCCTCCAAGTTTGCACCGGGGTGATGAAACATGGTTACCCCCTTGTGCATCAGCTCATCGCCGGGCTTCGCGCCTTTATGGAGCACCATCATTTTGAACAAATCGCCGAGTTTCGCGGGCGAGCCCTCCCTTACCTGACCACTCACACCGATCTGGTCCGACGCCATCAAGCCACCAAACGTGCGCCCCACTCCGGCCCGTTTGGCGACGAAGATTGGGACGCCGAAACCTTGGTCACCCAGTCGTCCAATCTCGCCAGCGGCCCAGAAGCCAGCGAGGAAGGGTGAGACACGGTTGACGACCGTTTACCCAGGGAACCCAGGGAATCGGGCCTCCACAAGACTGGTGCCGGCGATATGGCGAAGGCCCG
>CAZSPO010000379.1:0-3664 GCA_964608775.1 uncultured Chthoniobacterales bacterium
CCTCCCGCCTCCACCTCTTACAACCGCCCCCTCCGCGCTATGAATCCCTCGCGTGCTCCCTATCCTTTCGCTGATTACGAACCTCGCTGGCAGGCCCATTGGAAGGCCGCCCGCACCTTTCGCACCCCCAATCCTGGCGAGCCCGGTTTTGATCCTGGCAAACCGAAATATTACATCCTCGACATGTTTCCCTACCCGAGCGGGGACGGCTTGCATGTCGGGCACACAGAAGGCTGGACCGCGACCGACATTCTGGCCCGTTACCAACGGCAGCGAGGAAAAAATGTGTTGCACCCGATGGGATGGGACGCCTTTGGCCTGCCCGCCGAGCAATACGCGATCAAGACGGGCCAACATCCGCGGGTGACGACGGAGCGGAATATTGACCGGTTTCGCGCCCAGCTGGAGCGGGTCGGTTTTAGCTACGATTGGGATCGGGAGATTAATACGACGGCCCCGGATTATTTTCGATGGACCCAATGGATATTCCTGCAGCTTTACCATGCCTGGTTTGATCCAGAGGCCAATGGGGCGCGCCCGATTCAGGAGCTGGCCGCCCGGTTTGATCGGGAGCAACCTGGGGCCGACCCGACCGAGCGCCGCGCCTTTCTCGACAGCCATCGCCTCGCCTATATCGCGGAAATGCCGGTCAACTGGTGCCCGGCCCTCGGGACCGTGTTGGCCAATGAAGAGGTGGTCGATGGGGTGAGTGAGGTGGGCGGTTTCCCGGTCGAACGCCGTCCGATGCGCCAATGGATGTTGCGTATCACCGCTTACGCCCAGCGATTGATCGACGAACTCGACGAGGTGGAATGGCCCGAGAGCATCAAAATTTTCCAACGGAATTGGATCGGTCGGAGCGAAGGGGCACGGGTTCGGTTTACCGTGGTGGGGAGCGGCGAAGAAATTCCGGTGTTCACCACCCGCCCCGACACCTTGTTCGGGGCGACTTACATGGTCCTAGCACCCGAACATCCGCTGGTGGATCGCCTCACGAGCCCCGATCAACAGGAGGCCGTGGCGGATTACCGCCGGATGATCAGCGCGAAATCCGATCTGGAGCGGACGGATTTGGCCAAAGATAAAACGGGAGTCCCCATCGGCGCTCACGCACTGAACCCGGTGAATGGAGAAGCCATCCCCATCTGGATCGCGGATTATGTGCTGATGGGATACGGGACCGGAGCCATCATGGCAGTGCCAGGGCATGACGCCCGTGACTGGGAATTCGCCAGGACCTTTCAGCTGCCGATCCGCCGGGTGGTCGCCCCGGCAGGCGAAGAGGACCCAGCCCCGCTCGAAACGGCGTTCGAAACACCCGGAATCGCGGTTGGCTCGGGGTTTCTTGACGGGCTGCCGACCGCCGAAGCGAAACGCCGGATGATCGAATGGCTGGAAGCCCGGGGAGCCGGGGCAGGGCAGGTGCAATTCAAATTGCGCGACTGGCTTTTCTCGCGTCAGCGCTACTGGGGCGAGCCATTTCCGATCCTCTGGACCCCCGACGGACATCATACCCCCTTGGACGCCGGGGATCTCCCGCTGCTGCCACCCGAGCTGGAGGATTTCAAACCAACCGGCACCGGCGAACCGCCCCTGGCGCGGGCGTCGGACTGGACACGGACCCCGCACGGTCGGCGCGAGACCAATACCATGCCGCAATGGGCGGGGTCGTGTTGGTATTACCTCCGTTTTTGCGACCCAGGCAACGCGGAGCGGTTCGTGGGGGAGGCGAACGAACGCTATTGGATGGGGAACGGCGTCGACCTCTATGTGGGAGGGGCCGAGCACGCCGTGTTACACCTGCTTTACGCCCGGTTTTGGCATAAAGTGCTCTTCGACCTCGGAAAAGTCTCCACCCGCGAGCCGTTCCGCCGCTTGGTGAATCAGGGGATCGTGCTGGGGGAGGACAATCAAAAAATGTCGAAGTCCCGCGGCAACGTGGTCAATCCCGACAGCGTCGTCGAACAATACGGGGCGGATGCGCTGCGGCTTTACGAAATGTTCATGGGCCCAATCGAACAGATGAAACCGTGGAGCATGAGCGGGGTGGAAGGGGTCTCCCGCTTTCTCGCCCGGGTCTGGCGTCTGTTCATGGTGGAAAATCAGGCGGGCGATTGGGAGCTAAACCCTGCCCTGGCCGAGGTCGAGCCCGATGCCCAACAGCAGCGGGTGTTGCATGCCACGATCAAACGGGTGACGGAAGATTTGGAGTCGTTAAAATTCAATACGGCCATTTCGCAGATGATGGTCTTTGTGAACGCCTTCACCGCTACCGACCCCCGACCGCTTGCCCCCCTCCGGACCTTGTTGGTG
The DNA here is from genome assembly GCA_964608775.1 of uncultured Chthoniobacterales bacterium. Classification (GTDB taxonomy): domain Bacteria; phylum Verrucomicrobiota; class Verrucomicrobiia; order Chthoniobacterales; family CAZSPO01; genus CAZSPO01. The sequence goes on from CAZSPO010000379.1 coordinate 2,314, forward strand.
TTGCTCAATCCTTTTGCCCCGCATTTGACCGAGGAATTAAATCGGTGGGTGACGGGGAAATTCGGAGGCACCGCCGAAGAGCTCGCCTTTGCCCCTTGGCCGGTCTGGGAAGCCGCGTATTTAGAAGAGACCACGGTGGAAATCGTGCTCCAGGTGAATGGCAAACTGCGGGATAAAATCACCGTCGACCGCGCCGTGGAGCGAGACGAACTGGAAACCCTCGCGCTGGCCAACGAAAAAGTGCGCGACCACCTCGCGGGCAAGCCCCCCCGCAAAGTGATCGTCGTGCCCGGCAAACTCGTCAATGTCGTGGGGTAACCCATCGCACAGGACCAAAACGATTACCGGTGGCGGCAGAGGATTTCTTGCGTCAACATGCGAATCATGAACCGGGTCTCTCCCCTCCATGTCGTGCTGGTCGAACCCGAGATCCCGCCGAATACCGGGAATATTGGGCGGCTCTGCGTGGGAGCCGGCGTGACGCTGCATCTGGTGGGGCCGCTTGGGTTTTCGCTCGAGGAAAAGGCGTTGAAACGAGCCGGTCTCGATTATTGGGCCCACCTCGATTGGGTCTGTTGGCCCTCCTTCCCCGCTTACCTCGACGCGGCTTCGCACGCGGGTTGGCGGTTGCTCGCCTTCACCACCAAAGCGACCGACTCTTACCTCTCCGCCCGCTTTTTGCCGGGTGACCATCTCCTTTTTGGTCGCGAAACCCGCGGATTGCCCGAGCCCTTTCTCGCCTCGGACCGGGCTGAATTGTTCCGGATCCCGATGCGAACCGAAGCCCGCAGTTATAATCTCGCCACGGCCACCGCCATCGTGCTGTTTGAAGGGCTCCGCCAGCTTGACGCCCTGCCCGCATGACCGCTCACCTTTCCGCGCATGACCTTGTCCGTTCGTTTCACATTGGCAGCCGCCGCATTGATGCCCTGCGCGGGGTGAGTCTGGAGGTGGCCCAGGGCGAGAAGGTCTTTTTAGTCGGCCCGTCCGGGGCGGGAAAGACCACGCTGCTTTACACCCTCGCCGGTTTAGAACGACCCGACGCCGGCGAGGTGGTCTTCGAAGAGGAACCGATCTACGCCGGGTCGCAACGTCGGCAGGCAGACCGACGGAATCAGCGAATGGGGTTTGTCTTTCAAAGCTTTTTTCTCCTGCCCGAACTGACGGCCCTCGAAAATGTGCTGCTCCCCGCTATGATCGGCGGTCGGGACCGCGAGGTGCGCGCCCTGGAATTGCTTGACCGAGTCGGGCTCGGCGGACGGGCTCACCATCTCCCCGCCGAGCTCTCAGGGGGCGAACAACAACGGGTGGCCATCGCACGGTCTCTCATCAATGAACCGATCATTCTCTT
>CAZSPO010000380.1:0-3658 GCA_964608775.1 uncultured Chthoniobacterales bacterium
GCCCATCTTTGGTCAAATCAAGACACAAATCCCACAATACATGCGCTGACCCCTTATCCTTTCTTTGCCGAAAGGCGGTTAATTCAGTGGGACCTGACACCTAGCAGTTAATATTCAAAAATTTTGTTTGGTTCTAAATCGTGCGGGTGATTCGCCGGCATTTTTTTTGAACCATGTGCTGAATTGTGCAGGGTTTTTGAAGCCGAGTTGATAGGCGATTTCTTTGAGGGATATTCGGTCGTTCTGGACGAGGTTTTGTGCTTGGTTCCAGAGCTGTTTTTCGCGGAACATTTTAATCGTTTGGCCTGTTGCTGCGGCGAAGCGTTGCTCTATTCTGCGCCAGCCCAATCTGTTGGACCTGGTGATTTCTCCTTTGACTGTTGGTGAAATAGGGCCGGCCAGCGGGTTTTGTAAGAGCGTTTTTGAGGTGGACTCGATGAGTGGGTCTGTGGGCTCGCTCAGGTCGATGTGCATTCCTGATGGGGCGAGGCGTTTGCACAGGATTCCGAGCCATTGGAAAAGTAGGCTTTGGAAAGTGCAGTAATCGTGGGCTTCGATTTGAAGTTCGTCGAAGCCGGGGTGGGTGAAGGCAGTCGGAAATGTTTTCCCGTGAATGTGATCGTGAAGCTCCTTGGTTTTGGCTCTTAATTCATCGGGTTCGCGGTGGGTGTGTGTGGGCGTGATAGTCTGTGGGTCGGTCGAGTGGATGAGGCTCTGTCCGTGGCTGTTGTTCAGGAAAAATCCCATCGAAAGGATGACTTGATTGGGTAATACTTTTACCTCACGTGGTCCAGGTGGAACCAAGTAACTTTCATTTCTGGAAAGTATCTTGATTTGATTGCGATAGGATACCTCCAATTCCCCATTGCAAATTATCCAGTGAGAATAGCAGGGGGAATGGGTCTTTAATCGGCTGTATTTCCCGTTTCCTGGAGTTCCGTGGTAAATCCAATTTAGGTTGAAGCTGGTCGATTTCCATGACTTTAGGCTCTGCATGTTTCTGGATTTTAAAAGTAATTTCTCTAAATGGAAACTGTCAATCATCGCATTCTGCAACCTTGAAGTGTTCGATTTTGAGCATGGAACTCAACACTGCAGTACTCACAGATCAACAGTCTTCACTCTCTGACGAGACACGTGATCAACTGATGCGGACGCTGGCCATTGATGGCTTCTGCACCTTGCCTTTCAAATTGCCGGTCGAGCTGCTTGAGAGCTTGATTGCGGTGATTGATCGCATCTCCGATGAGGCAAATGCGGAGCGGTCTGCATCTCTGGCGGTAAAGAAGAATAAGTGTGTTGCCCTGGATCGGGCTTTTGTGGACCTCATGATGTTTAAGCCGGCGTTACAGTTGGTCTACGATGCGTTCGGGCCGATGTTTCATTTGAACCAGTCGAACTTTATCTCTCGTCCTTTGGAGCGGGAAGGAGGTAAAAATTTTGCCAGTAGTATCGATTGGCATGCCGATGGGCCGCGGCCGGGCATGTTTCCCCAAGTTAATGGTGTGATGGGCCTCCACTACCTTAAATTTGGCTACTTCCTAACAGACTTGACGCATGGAACAGGCGGGTCCTTGGAGGTTATTCGCGGCTCGCATTTGCGTCCAGAGAAGGATGGTTTACGCGGCGCTGATTTTGACATAAGCCGTTATGCAAAGGATCACGTAAAACTGCATTGTGAGGCGGGGACTGTTGTGGTCTTTCACCAAGCATTGTGGCACGCTGCGTTTCCCAATCAGTCAGATGTTATCCGTAAGAGCTGTTACTATAGCTACTGTCCTACTTGGATGCGGCCGCTCGATCGTGAGTTTCCAACGATGGAACAATTGGATGGCTATTCAGCTGAGGAGCGGTGGCTATTGGGAGAACCCCGGCCGGCGATTAGCTGGTGGCTGCCTGGCCCGAAGGATACTGCGCGGATGAGTCGTTTCGCGCGCGCTTCGGCGGCGATGGATCAATCAGCAGCTGACCAGTATGGCAAATAGAACCCTTCGCCTCGGTATTCTTTCAACTGCGGGGATCGCACGCCGGGTGTTGATCCCAGCATTCAATCAGTGTCAGCGGGTTGAGGTGTTTGGGGTGGCGAGTCGTGATGCGGCAAAAGCCCAGGCTTTTGCAGATCAGCTTAACATACCGAATGTCTATGCATCCTATGAGGCGATGCTCGCTGACCAGCGAATTGATGCCGTGTATATCGCATTGCCGACGAGCATGCATGCGGAATGGTCGGTACGTTGTGCTGAGGCAGGGAAAGCGGTTTTGTGCGAAAAGCCTATGGCGGGAAATCACGCCGATGCTGTTCGGGTGTCGGCGTTTTTTCGAGAACGCAACCTCGTCTTTGCTGAAGCAATGATGTTTCGCTACGACCCGATGCTCGGGGAGCTCAGGGATTTAATTGCTGCTGGAGTTGTTGGAGAAGTAAGGCTGATACGCTCTAGTTTTGTATTCTCGAATCCCAACGTTACAGATCATCGTCGGAAAGCGGAGGATGGGGCTGGTTCGCTATTGGATGTTGGGGTGTATTGTATTTCTGCGCTTCGTGCTTTGGCTAATGCGGAACCTGAACGGGTAGCGGCGGGAGCTAATTGGCTACACCCTAAATTTGTTGACGACTCGCTGGTTGGCATTCTGCACTTTCCCGGCGGAATTGTTGCCCACTTTTGTTGCTCTATATCTACCTGGGGCGATTGTATGTTAGAGGTCGCGGGAACTAAGGGGCGCTTGATTGTGGAAAAGATGATCCGACCGGCTGGGAAAGAACAGACGATAAAGATCGTAAACGCTGGCGGCGAGCGGCTGGTGTCCCTGGCACCGGTTAATCCTTATGTGCTCATGGCGCAAGATTTTTTCGATGCGGTTCTCGATAAGCGGCCATTGAGCTATTCAGTCGAAGACTCGATACAAACGATGTCGGTGGTTAAAAAGCTGTTTGCGGCAGCGGCCACGGATTGATGAATTTTGGGGAAGCTTACCGAGCCGCACGGCATACCGAAGCAGCACGCCGACGGCATCGAGACCCACTATTTCCGGGCCCAGGGGCCGCTCTCAGAAAGCGCCTTCATGCGCGTAGCGATCACCGCCGGAAATTAGCCAGCCGCTACACCGCGGCCATCCTTTTTCTGCAACTCCGGCAGCGCTACCCCTCCGGCACTATCCGCCAAAACGAGTCCGCTTCCTCGCGCTCTTCGCTCAGGATCGCCGTGCTATTCCGACTGGGAAAACTGGAACTCATTCCATGAAATTCCTGGAAGAACCCCTTAAACCGGCTCGTATTTCCTGAATTTGGACGGAGCGGGCTAAATCAATCCGATCGGTTCGTCGAAGGAAAGGCCTGACCGCCGCTCCAGAATCAGCAATCTAGCGACGGGAGCGCAGGGAACGGAACCAGCGCTTGTATTTTGGGATTTCATCAGCTCAATGAGAGGCATCGCCCATCTTTGGTCAAATCAAGACACAAATCCCACAATACATGCGCTGACCCCTTTGCCTTTCCCCTGCAAGAAGTGGCGCGAACTTATCAAGAAGGTCTGGGAAGCCGACCCCCTCCTGTGCCCCCACTGCCAGAATGAGATGAGAATCGTGGCCCTCATTGACGAGGCCGACGTCATCGAGCGCATCCTGCGCCACCTCGGATTGTGGGAGGCCGGCGTGCGGGTCG
>CAZSPO010000381.1:0-3640 GCA_964608775.1 uncultured Chthoniobacterales bacterium
ACTTTTTGTGGTTCAAGAAGAAGTATGGATACGGTCCATAGATTGAATAGGGGAAATCACCCTGACGGTTCTCTTCAGATCGGCTGGCTCATTTGGAATGTAAGTTTTTTATCAGGCATTGAAGCAAAACCCTCGACCTTTGTTATCAATAGCAGCGATTCTTTGCCAGTCTTCGGTTGTCCTTCTGCCGTGTCGTTTTACCCTCGCAAATCTGTCGTTGGCACCATGCAGATTCAGGCACGAGCACTTCTATTAATCTTCTGCCTCGGCATCGTCTCGACCGATGTGGTCGCAGAGAATCAGCCCGAGTCCGTTTTCGGCACCTGGATATCCCCGCGGGAGGCGGATCACCTGGCGGTAGCGTTTATTAGGCCGGAGGGCATCACCTTGAATTTTGTGACGATTCCGGGCTCGCGCCTTCAGAAGATCGAAGGGTCGATTGAGGCGGTGCGGGATGGCTTGATTTTCCTCGAAGACGGCGGTTCGGGGATTCCGTATCGGATTTCCGCAGAAAGCGGGAAGGAGTTGCTCCGATTGCTGGTTCCGGACGCGGCCGCCGGGGATTCTTACCCGCAAGCCCAATTTGAATTGATACTCGAGCGGTGGCTTCCGTCGGAAATGCCCTTCGATCCGGATGACACTGACACCACCGGCGAAGAACGATCCGGAGGCTTCGAAGGGGAAGACGAGCCGGAAGTCCCCCAGTAGCTCGATTTCCAATCAGTCCGCTTCCGAGCGGTGAAACAGTCCCGACTCAGGGAATCCTGATCATCATTCCGCCCAATCCTCTTCCTCCTCATCGGGCGGGGTGGGCTCAGGAGTCCAATCATGAACAATCTCACTGCCTTTCTTGAGCCAGGCACCGCGTAGGCGGTCTGCCTGCTGATACAATTCGAAAAGCTCAAAATACCTCTTTTCGGTTTCCTCCCAGGTGTCGAAGGATTCGTAGCCCTGCTCGTTGATGCCGTAGCATTCGACGTAGCCGTTGCGAAACCCCCGATCCAGCATGTCCTTGCTCTGCTCAGTGAACCGTGCGTAAAGGATGCGGCGGTAATTGTCTCCCATGGTGCTGGCGAGGACGCGCTTAGGGGTGTCCTCGTATTCGGGAAGGAAATACTGCCACTGCTGATGTCCCGGGCGACTCAGGATCAAACGGCCACAATCCGGGCACTGATAGAGTGTGAACGTATAATCGCCGGAGTTGCCAGCATGCGTCCGTTTGGCCTCTGCATAGAAATCATCCGTATCCATGTCCGGAATGACATGGGCCTTATAGAAAAGGAAATCGGTTGAATCACTTAGCGTTCTACCGCAGATACAGGCAACTCCGCTCATCGTTGAAGTATTCTCAGCTTTAAGTCCAGGCTACAACCTTAATTTTGCCAACTGAATAGGGTTGTTTTAAGAAAAGAAAGTCGCAGATTTAACCACATGGTCATCAAGTCTTTCATTTTCTTCGGTTTGATCGTGATCGGTCTCCACCTGTGTGCCGCTGATCGGATGGCTGAGGGAGAGGGGCACGAAGACCTGATCGGGGCGTGGGTCTCGCCCGTGGATGCCAGTTCCAAGGCTATTGCTGTGATTCAGGAAAAACGCTTTACCTTGCAGTTTCACACGATCCCCGGCTCCGAAACGCAGCGAATCGACGGCGTGCTCACCCGCATCCGCAACGGCGAGTTGGTGATTGACGATCTGGAACCGAGTCTGCCGTTTGAATTAATTCAGAAGGACGGTCAACAACGCCTGCACATCATGATCCAGGATGATGCGGCAGGTGATTCCCATCCACAAGCGCGGGTGAAACTTGTTCTCGTGCGTTGGTTGCCTGCACCTTCATGATAAAATCACTTATAAACTGCTCGCTCTAAAGAGAGCGAGGTTTCAATGCCGGCTACTTATGGTTAGGGCACTTGCACGTTTGGCTTTCTAATAAACCTTTCTCACCCAGAGCACAGATAAATTACCAGGAATGAGATTTATTCAAACAGCACTCTGGAAAACCTTCACCTTGGCGGCAATCGTTCTATTGATGCTTGGTTCGCTGCTTTACTACTGGCTAGCTCAGCCATGCGGTCTGCCAGGAAACATGGTGAAAAGGCTTGAGAAGTGGTCAAACCACCCAGGAGTCGAAATGTCTGCAGGTGAGCGACTCGTAATCTTCGGGAGTAGGAGTCCCGAGGCTTGTCTGGGCTTTATCGCAGTGGTCGAAGACGAAAGCATCGCCACCGTCAATACACCTCTGACGAAAGACGGCATCCATATCACGACGACCGCTAAACGTGCTGAAGTTACAGCAATACAGTCTGGAATCACGCGCATCTTGTTTGTCGACAAATGGGCATATCTCCCAACAAAGCATGACGCAGAGATGGGAATTGCTGATCTCACCGTTACGCAGAGGGAGGCGTGGATTAACAATGCATTCGAATTTTACATCCAAAACCAGCCCGACGCATTTGTTGTCACAAATGTAGACCGTATGTCCGTGGACGAGAAATGGCAGCTCTTAATGCTCCATCAGGCTAGTTTTGTCATCCCACTGTTAGTGCGCGACTGAAGTAGCCCACAAAGTGCTCGGCGAAGCCGGATAGGCCTTCAGTCTAGATGAAAAACGGTCGGTGTATTCGAACTTGAATCAGATATGACGACTTTCTTCGGAAAAAACGCCCACTTTGGACTGCTAACATCCTTGTCAATGTTTCCATCCATATCGCGATACTCCCAGATGCGGTCTAATATTTCCACCTTTGTCTCTACATTGATAATTTTGGCACGCGTCACGAGAACGTTATGCCCGGAACCCATGCCACCTGCCTTGTAGATCATGATAAAGTGAACGCCGGACTCAAGGGGACGCCACTCGATAATCTCTGGGAATCCGCTGTGGACACCCATTTCATATTTGATTCCTGACAACGCCGGGTGTGAGGCTCTGACTCCTTGATCGCACGATAGGATCTTCCACGCATTCACAGAGGAGCTAATCACCTCCCCTGAAGCGGTTGCGGTCATAACAACTCCCATAAAGATACTGATCAGTATAGCCAGCCGAAATCGACTTCTAAGTGTAACGAACATACTTGCATAACATATTGCATAAGGCGGGAGTGGCAAGGAGCGAGATCGACTGTTTGTTGTCATCTGATTGTAAAAGTTTATCGCTATATCAAAAAAGCAGACGCCCTTCGAACAAGGCTTGAAGAAAATGTGAGCCGCTTTGTCTGAAGATTATTCCTCTTCGTCGGCTTCTTCTGGGACATCCTCGTCTTCGGCGTCTTCGAGGGCGGCTTTGTGGGAGAGGTAGACCTTGCCCTTCTCCGAGGAGAAAAAAGGCACCAGAGTCCAATTTCCATGTTTGCGACAGCCAAGCCACCGAACAAGCACACCCCTACAACAAAAAATACGGGCGCATGCTGCGCAAACCGCTCCGCGCTGAACATCGAGGGCTCAGCACGATCCACTCTCTGCGCCCCGGCTTTCAGGACGAACTTTTGAAAGCGACGATCCCCGATTGTTATACTTGAAATATTCCATTTACTTTGGATAATTTCGAGTATGATTCAACGCGCCGACTTCTTGGAGCGCGTGCGCCTGGCACTCTCCCGCAACCCGCTCGTCGCGATCGTGGGGCCACGTCAAT
>CAZSPO010000382.1:0-3638 GCA_964608775.1 uncultured Chthoniobacterales bacterium
GGTCGGCACGCCCGTCCAAATCGTTCGATGATCCGGAGAATGCCCCGAGGAGGCGTCATCTCGTGCGATGCCCAGCCCGACAAGGGGCTCCGCCGACCAAGAGGTATGGTGGGGGCCGGTGCGGCAGATTCGCAGCCTGCTCGTGCCCAATGATTGTGGCGGTTTCGGGCTCACGATTCCTTGGTTGGCGTGGGAGCCGGGTTCTGGACGGCACGCGCCGCATCTACCCGCTTCTGCAAAAGCCGCGCAGCCGCCTTGTCGAGACTCTCTTCGGAGACGGAAAGAAATCGGGCCAACGCTTCCTGCAAGTCGAGATCGTCCGCAGGGGCAGGCAGCAAGGCGATGACCCGTTCGAATTTTTGGAGGGTGGCCCGGAATTGCTCGGTCGCTGCTGTGACACGGTAATCGCCACATTCTTCTGCCCGCTGCAATTGCGTGAGAGCCTCTTTCGCCTCGAAATTCGCCGCCGCTAACCGAGCGCGGATGAGCCAGATTTGAGCCGTATCCGGGTTGATTGCTTCGGCGTCTCGAAGGAAACGTTCGGCCCGTTCGACATCCAACGCATGGAACGCCTCCCGTGCGGATTCGACGTAGTAAGGGGTCGAATAACGGGAGAGCCGTTCGATTTCTTGCTCCGCCTCGACCTTTTGGCGCTCGGTCTCGGTGATGCGGAGCAAGGCCTCGCCTTTCGCAATCTTTTCCGCTTCATACCGTCTCAGGAGATTCTGGAGCCGCTTCCGTTGGCTTTCGACCAGGGTCAGCGCCTCTTGGGCCTCTTCTTCGGCCGCCAGGGCTGCCTGTTCCCGATCAATGGCCAGCTCCCGCGCCGCGTCGGCTTCCCGACGGGAGGTTTCGGCCTCCAGACGCCGTTGGTTCAGGAGAAAAATAGAGGCCGCCGCTCCGGCGATCAACAACACGCCTGCCCCGGCGCTCACCGCCGCAATGGTGCGGTTGCGGCGGAGCCATTTCGAGGTCAACTCACCCAGGGTAATGTCTTTGGCTAAAATCACATCCCCCCGCTGGTATCGCCGCAGATCTTCCAAGAGTGCCCCGGCACTGCGATAGCGGGCTTCCGGTGCACTTCGCAGGGCCTTCATAATGATGATTTCCAAATCGGGATCCAACGCCCGCCGCCATTGCCGAGGTCGGACGGCTTCATGCGTCTGGAGCCGCTGCGCATCCTTGAGCAGCGTGCCGGATGCTTGAAAATGGCGACGCCCTGTCAGCAACTCGTAGAGAATCGCGCCCAGGGAATAAACGTCCGCTCGTTCATCCACATCTTTGGTTGAGACCGCCTGCTCGGGAGCCATGTATTCGATCGTTCCAAAAATCTGACCTGAAACCGATAGGGAGGCCTCGCTCACCTGTTCTTGCGCCATTTTGGCCAAGCCGAAATCCATCACCACCGGCTCCCCATCCACCCGGATCATGATGTTAGCCGGTTTGAGATCTCGGTGCAGAATCCCCGTCTCGTGCGCGGTCTGAATCGCTTCGCACAGTTTGATTAAGAGCGCTACCGCCTGTTCCACCGGGAAATTGGCCCGGGGCTGACGGGTCTTGGCCCCTTCAGGCCCGGCGACGGGCTCCGTTTTTTCCTTCTTGCGACGGGCCCGTTCCTGAGCCAATCGGACCATCTCCGGCAGCGAATTGATGGCCGGTCGAAAATCTGGATCCTGGCTCGCCCGCAGCAATTCATCGAGTGGCACCCCGTCGAGCAGCTCCATGGCAATAAAGGTCAACCCCTCCGCTTCGCCCACCTCAAAAATCCGGCAAATGTTGCGGTGCTGCAGTCGCGCCATGATTTCGGCTTCCCGTTGGAAGCGTCTGAGCTGGGAGGAAGAGGCCGATTCTCCCGCGTGCAACAATTTGATCGCCAGGCGGTTGCCAAACCGGTCAAACGCACTCCAGACGTCGCCCATCCCACCCCGGCCCAGCATTTCCGATAATCGATAACGGCCCAGAGATCGGGCTCCCACCGGGGTCTCCAGCGTCGTTTGCCGGAGGGGAGCCGATTGGTCGCCCAACCATTCCAAGGTCAACACCGCCACCGGCTCCCGCACCCCGTGCACCTTCAAAAATCCACGGTAGCGAAATCGGTATTCCGTCCTCCCGGCATCCGACAACACGCCTGGGCCGATGAGAATGGCCGAACGCGCCATCTCCGGTGTCGGCGGCTGAATGTCGTCATGATGCGGAAACGCCCGTGGTGTCCCCTCCGGAATGGTGATTTCCAGAACCTCCCAACCCGATGGTAGCGACCGAATCAGGGCTTGCAACGTCTCGTCGGTGAGCAGGATTTCATCTCCTCCCGCCACGTCGCACAGGCGGGCGGCAATCTGCACCGAAGCGCCAATCACGGTATAATTCTGCCGGGTCTGACTCCCGATGTTGCCCAGCACCATCTCCCCGGTGTGAACCGCCACCCCGCATCGAGGGAGCTGGCGTCCCTCCGCCCTGAGCGATTCCCTCAGTTGTCTCGTTCGGCGTAATTCCTCGCAGGCCCAAACCACTGCCCGCAACGCATGGTCGGCGTAATAAATCGGAGCCCCAAATAAAGCCGTCACTTGTCCGGCGACGATCTTATCCATGACCGCTCCCGATTCTTCCAGGACCGCTGTTACGGCCTCCAAATAATCATTCAACGTCTGTCGAACTTCATCCGGATCCAAGCTCTCGCTCAACTCGCTGAACCCCCGCAGGTCGATGAATCCCACACTCATATATCGGCGCTCAGGAATTCGAAAACTCGAGAGCGCCATCTCTTCTCCGGGCCACTCCATGCCCGAAGGCAGATATTGACGAACATAAGCCTGGAAGCGTTCCTTCCCACTGATATCGCTCAACACGACATCCAACACCCCGTCGTGCGATGCCGCTTGCACCCGGGTGATTCGCCCCGCTTCATCCGGCACATCGGTCACCCGCATTTCCCCCTCCCGGTCGACCTCCATAGCATCGAGTATTGGTCCCGCCAACCGGTCGGCGATCAGATGCGAAGGTTGCCCCACCAATTCTTCCTTGCGCAATCCGAGCCGCTGAAGGAGCGCGTGGTTGGCCTGAAGCACGGTCCCGTCCGACCCAATCCGGAGCACCTGATCTTCGCTCCCTGGGATGCTGGCTGGGTAATCGGGGAACTGGCTGGTCCGATAGCGCTCCAAAGCCGCTCGCAGCTCGCGGTTCTCTTCGGCGAGCGCCTCCAGGCGGGGGGTCAATTCTGGGGTTCGATCCGTCAAGGGGCGGGTTCCGGGCTTCAACAAAGTTGCACCTGCTCGCCACCCGCAATCAAGTGGGGAATATCACCCGCATTCACAAGCGGCGGATCAATCACGCCCAGCCACCCGCGAAATCCCAGGTGACGAGGCTCGGAGCAAAAAGCTTAAACAGGCACCCGCGAGCCTTTGATTGGGAATTGGAGAGGCGGGAATTGGAGAGGCTTAGGGAAGGACTCAGCCGCGGTCCACCTCCCGTAACGTCGCTTCGCCAGGATGGCAATCGAGCTGGAGATGGATCGGACGGCAACAAATGGCGCAATCCACCACCGTATCGCACGCGCCTTCCATCGTATCCACCGTTTCGACGAAGATTTCGCCACAGTAGGGGCACTGCACCTCAATATGGGTGATCAGTTCCATAGGTGA
>CAZSPO010000383.1:0-3635 GCA_964608775.1 uncultured Chthoniobacterales bacterium
GCGCGGGATTGCCCTGGCTGCCACCGGAGGTCCGCGAGAACCGGGGCGCTTTTATGGCAACACCGATTGGACTTTCTGCGATGACAGCGATCTGGAGGGCAGCAGCCATTTGCTGGCGCTTACCCGCCAGAAATTCCGGGAAAGCTTCGATACCCAAGGCCTGATCAACACCCGCGAACGCCGCCGAATCGTGGGCGATTTGACCCTTTCTCCGGTCGACTTTTTGGCTGAACGAACCTTTCCCGACACGGTCGTCACGGCTCGGTCCAACTTTGATTCCCATGGATTCACCATCCATCCGGTTTTTATGGTGATTCCGCCCGATAAACGCCCAATTTCCGCCGATGTGCCGTTTCGTTGCCTGTTACCGCGAGGTTTGCGGGGGATCGTGGTGACGGGATTGGGCAAGAGCGCGCACCGCGATGCTTCCCCGGTGATCCGGATGCAAGCCGATGTGCAGAACGAAGGGTATGCCGCCGGGCTGGCCGCCGCACTCGTCTGCGCCCGTGGATTGGAAGGCGATTTCCGGCGGCTACGGATGCGGGAGTTGCAGCAGCGATTGGTCGCGGTGGGCAACTTGCGTCCTGAGGTGCTCGACCATACCGACTCGTTTCCGCTGCCGGACAGCGCGATCCGCGACGCCGCTCTGGAGGGGACCGATCGCTTTCTCGGCGTCGCGATCTTGTTTGCCGAACCTGAGCGTGCCTTGCCCTGGCTCCGGGAACGATGGGAAAAAGCCGTTCCCGATCCGACGCTGGCCGACCCGGAACATGAGCGGTTGGCCGTGATTCTCGGGCTCCTGGGAGAAGCGAGGGTCGCGCCGTATTTGGCCACCCGGATCGCAGCATCGGATTGGGATGAAGGTTGGAATTTTCGGGGGATGGGCCAGTTTGGAGCCAGCCTCAGCCCGCTCGACACGCAAATCATTGCCTTGGGCAACACGGGGAGTGGGGCCTCCTGCGGAGTGTTGCTGGAGAAATTGGAAACGCTGACCACCGAGCAGGCGATGTCGCACAGCCGGGCCATCTCCATGGCCGTGGAATCATTGGCGCTCAAGGAGGCCGCCCCGCTGCTCGCTCAATTTCTGGCTGCCCCAGGAGTGGCAGGCCACGCCCAGACCGCCCCCCGCCAAGCCCAAGAGCGTGTCACCGCGAACCCAGTGGAAACCAGCGACCGCAATCTGAGTCTGCGCGAGTTACACTTGGCACGAGCCCTCTTTCGAATAGGCGATTACGACGAAATGGGGGAGACGATTCTCCGCCAATACGCTGGGGATCTCCGCGGCATTTATGCCCGCCACACGCAGGCGGTCTTGGCAGAAGCAACCACGGGGCAGCCGGTGATTTGTTCGGGGTAATCCCCCCCCATGCTTTTTACACCCAGTCCTATTTTTAGGGGTCATTGGGGTGCCCGTTTCGCTTTACAAGACCGAGGGATCCCATCCAGAGTGATGGTTTACGCGTGAATCCTCACGCCTCTTTTGCCCATGCGCTTTGTCAACCTGACCCGCCACATCGAGATCGGAGCCAATTCATACCTCCTCGAAATCGGCGGGCGCACCGTGGTGATCGACTCGGGCATGCACCCGAAGCACGAAGGAGAGGAGGCCTTGCCACGATTTGATCAGCTCGCCGACCATGACGTGGCCACCCTCTTTCTCTCTCACGCCCACCTCGATCATGTTGGCACCCTCCCCATCTTGATGCGGCGGCTGCCAAAGGTGCCGGTCTTTATGACGGAACCGACGTCGGTGATCGCCGATGCCATTCTCCATAACTCGGTGAATGTCATGACCCGAAAAAAGGAGCAACTCGACCTCCCTGACTATCCCCTTTTTACCCATCGCGAAGCCGACACCCAATCCCAGCGCTGGATTTCTTTCCCCCTCGACACGGGCCATTCGCTGGGGGGCGAGCGGTTGTTGCCCGATGACTATGAAACGCCCGGCTTCCGCTTTCATCACGCGGGCCATATTTTGGGAGCGGTTAGCATCGAGTTCTTCGCAGGGGGGCGTCGAGTGCTTTACACGGGCGATATTAATTTCGACGACCAAACCATCATGCGCGGCGCCTCGCTGCCCGAGAGCGGCATCGAGACGTTGATCATCGAGACCACCCGCGGGGATAGCCCTGGAGCCCTTGGATGGACCCGCGAGAAGGAAGAAAAACGCTTCGCCGAGGCCTTGGCTGCTGGAATTGAGCGGGGGAGCGTCTTGGTGCCGGTGTTTGCGCTCGGCAAGACTCAGGAAGTCCTGGCCATGATCCATCAATTCAAGGAGCGCGACTGGCTGCCCAAAGAGGTCCCTCTCTCTATCGGCGGGTTGAGCACCAAGATGACGACGTTTTACGATCGGTTCGCCCGTCAGACCCCTCGCAAACTTCCGGGGTTTCAACTTCTTCAAGAGGTGGCTCCCTACGTCCTAGCGGGGCGAGAAGCCGGGCGCACCCCGATTCACGACCATCGGATCTACGCGATTTCGAGTGGGATGATGACAGAAAACACCCTTTCCAACCTCCTGGCCCGGCGGTTTCTTGCGGAGGAACGCCACTCCATTTTCTTCGTTGGCTACAGCGATCCGGACTCTCCCGCTGGTCGGCTGCGAGCCACGCCGCAAGGTGGCCTGGTCAATCTGCACTCGGACGAACCGGATGTGCCGAGACGGTGTCACGTTGAAGACTTCACCTTTAGCGCCCATGGCAGTCGGGAGAGCCTTCTTGCTTACATTCTCCGCCTCCGCCCGCAGAAAGTGCTCTTCGTGCATGGCGACCCACCCGCGATCGACTGGTTCGCCCGAGAAACCCGGGCAGCCGCTCCCGAGATGGATGTCGTCATCCCGGCACCTGGCCAGACCGTGACTCTTTAGGCCGGATCCAGCGTCGGGTTAGGAAAAATAGGTGTCGTCGTGTGAATAGGGCGGGGCGCAACAACAGAGAAAACGCAACGACTCCCGCGCCGTAATTTGGTGCCAGGCAGCGGGCGGAATCAAAATCGCGTCGCCTGGTCCCACTTCTCTGGTTTCTCCATCGATTTCGATAGTCCCCCGCCCTTCAAGCACGAAATAAAATTCCTCGGCCAATTTGTGATAATGCCGATCCGTGGCATTGCCACCGGGCAACGAGGCTTCGGCCAAACTTTGGTTCGCCACCGGCGCATTTGTCCGGTCGAGAATGCTACGAATCTGCGATCCATCTTTTGTGGTGAAGGGAGCCTGCTCATCCAGTTGCCTCACATGCATAAGCGCTATCCTGCCTACCTCCCCCCACACTCGACCAGTCCAAACCGAATCTTTGATCAAACCCGTCCTGTTTTTGAGGAGCCTGAGGTTACCCCCCCCTGTTTCATAAAAGCAGGAAGGGGTTGCTCCCCAGATTTTTGGGCAGGGCTCGGAGTTCAGCCGGGGGCGTATCCGTTACGATATTTAATCGCATGAACGACAACGCGCTGCGCAAAAAGATCAAGCAAACACGCCTGGTTTGATGAAACAGGGGGGTAACGAGGCCAATCCTCTTAAATTTTCTCTTGCGCCCTTTTGGCATCGCCAATAGTTTCGTCGACTCACGCGGGTGTAGCTCAGTTGGTAGAGCACTTCCTTGCCAAGGAAGATGTCGACGGTTCGAATCCGTTCACCCGCTCTC
>CAZSPO010000384.1:0-3628 GCA_964608775.1 uncultured Chthoniobacterales bacterium
CGGTGAGGAGCGGTTCCACGGCCGTTTCGCCGTCCCGCAGCAAGCGGGTGGCCTCGGCGCAAAGGGCTCCGATGCGGCTGGCGTTGCCCGCGAGGCGGTATTGGCGGGTGAGAGTTTCCTCTTCTTCGGGTTTGAATTGGGCGACCTCGATTTCCCGGAGTTGATGCCGCAGCAAGTCGAGTTCCCGCTCGAATGCCGCCGGGTCACCTGTCAATTCCGCCATCGCATCGGCAATCGTTTTGCGTGCCGCATGGGCTTCATGAAACGCGTCAAGCACAGCGGCAGGAAGGGCCGCATCGAGAATATCGAGCTGGCGGGCGGGTGAGAAAAGGGACTGATGATCGTGCGGCCCGTGGAGATCCACCAGCCAATCGCCCAAGGCCCGGAGGCTGGCCAGCGAAGTCGGGGAGCCGTTGAGGAATTGTTTGCCGGCTCCGGCGGCTGCGATCACTCGGCGGATGATGAATTGCCCATCCTCCGCCGGGTCGAGCCCTTGGGCTTCCAGCAACGGCGTCCACCATGCCGGGTCGACCAAGTCGAAGGCCGCTTCCACCACGCATTGGTCGGCCCCGGTGCGGATCAACGATTTATCCGCTCGCCCGCCCACGATGAGTTCGAGCGCCCCAAGGATGATCGATTTGCCCGCCCCCGTCTCCCCGGTCACGGCAGTAAACCCGGCCGCCGGTTCCCAAAGGAGATCGTCGACCAGCGCCAAGTTTCGAATGCGCAGTGAAGTGAGCGTTGCGGGCACGGACGGGTTATGTAAGGCTGCAACCTTTGCGCGTTCAATGGCAGAATTAACTGTTACCTTCCTCGGGACCGGCACCTCGCACGGCATCCCCGTCATCGGATGCGACTGCGCGGTCTGCCAATCGCCCGATCCGCGGGATCGACGGACCCGGTGTGCCATTCATGTCGCTAGCAAGAAAGCGGCGCTCGTCATCGATACGGGGCCTGATTTTCGGTTGCAATGTTTGCGGGAAAACATTCACCGGATCGATGCGGTGCTCTACACCCATGGACACACGGATCACATGATGGGGTTTGATGATCTCCGCCGGTTTTGCGACCAGCTCGGTGGCCCGATCCCGGTGTGTGGTTCAACGGCGACCTTGGATAAGATCCGGCATTGTTTCGACTTCGCATTTCAAGGCATCAATCGCCCCGGTTACGTCCACCCCGATGCGCGAGAGGTCGATGGCCCGTTTGAACTGGGCGATATGCGAATCACGCCGGTGCCCCTCGAACACGGGCGGCTGATTGCCACCGGCTATTTGTTTGAAATTCATGGCCGGAAGCTTTTCGCTTACCTGACTGATTGCAAAATCATCCCCGAAAGCAGCTACGACCTGCTGCGCGGCGTCGACACCATCGTCCTCGACGCCCTGCGCCACCGCCCGCATGACACCCACATGACCTTCGAAGAAGCCACAGCCGCCGCCGTGCGCATCGGGGCTCGCCAGACTTGGTTTACCCATTTGTGCCACGAAATCCCACACGCAACCACCCGGGAAACCCTCGCCCCCGGCACAGACATTGCCTACGATGGGTTGCGGTTGTTTTTTGACTGATGAATCCTCGACGGTTTTCCCTCTGCCTGTTGCTGATTGGCCTCCTCCTTCCAAGGACGATGGCGGCGGCAGACAATGAAGCCGACCGGGTCGTGGTCCTTTACAACACGGCGGCTGAAGGCGCGCGGGAATTGGCCTTTTATTACGCGGAAAAACGACAAATCCCCGTCCAACAAATCCTCGCCCTTCATTGTTCCGTCGAAGAGACGATCACCCGCGAGGCGTTTGATCTCACCATCGCCGGGCCGTTCCGGCGGGCCATGTTGGCGGGCGGTTTCTGGACTACCTCCGGCACCGGCCCGAAGGAAAAGGTCGTCAAAAGCAAAATCCGCTACGTCGCCGTCATCCGCGGGGTGCCCCTGCGGATTGCCCGGGCGGAACTCCCCGAATGGGAAGGCACCCCGCCGCAGCCCCCTCAAGTTTGGCGGCAGAATGCGGCGAGCGTTGATAGCGAACTGGCCGCTCTCGGCACCGCCGAACACACGATCTTGCGGGGCGTCATGCCGAATCCCTTGCACGGCCGTTCCGGCTCCGTCGGGCAACCGCTCCCCGAACTGCTGCTGGTTACCCGGTTGGACGGCCCCACGGACGGGGTGGTCCGCCGGATGATTGATCAGACCTTGGCCGCCGAAAAGACGGGGCTGCTTGGCTACGCCTTCATCGACGCGCGCGGCATCCAAGAATCCAATTACAAAAAAGGAGACGACTGGCTTCGTCACGCTGCCCGCTTGTTAAGAAATTGGGGGATGCCGGTGGTGGTCGACGAACGCGAGCCGCTTTTTCCCGCCACGTATCCCTATCGCGACGTCGCGGTCTATCTCGGCTGGTATACCCGCAATGCCACGCCGCCCTTCAAACCGGCGGGCCGGGGAAAAGCCGGGTTCCGTTTCGCCCCAGGAGCCATTGCGGTGCATATTCATTCTTTCAGCGCCTCTACCCTCCGGAGCCAACGCAAGGAATGGGTCGGTCCGCTCGTTGCCTCCGGAGCCTGCGCCACTCTTGGCAACGTCTATGAGCCCTTCCTCAGCCTCACCGTGCATCTCGACATCTTCATCGCCCGCTTGCTGGAGGGCGACAATTTTGCTGAAGCGGGTTACGCCGCTCTCCCCGGTCTGTCGTGGATGAATGTGCTGGTCGGCGACCCGCTTTATCGCCCCTTTTTACAATCCCAACGCTTCTCCCGCATCGACGAATCCCCCTGGTCCCTCACCCGATTTGCCACCCGCGCTTGGCTGGGCGGGGCATGGGCAGACGCCGAAACCGCTCTCGGACGGGCCGAAACCCCAGAGGCCCTCGGCATGGCCATCGAAAGCCTCGGTCTCACCGCCCTGGCTGCCGGCGAATTCGATAGCGCCACCGGATTTTTTACCCGGGCCCAGGAGACTTTTGAGAACGAAAGCGACCGCTTGCGAATTACCCTTCATGAAATCGAGTTGCTCCGGCGGAGAGAGCGAAAGCAGGAAGCCCTCGGGCTGATTCGCGAACGGGTGAAGGCGTTAGACGATCCTGAAGGCTCCGCCGCCGCGCTCCTCCGGGAAATGGAGCGCCGGATCAATCCGCCCCCTCCTTCCCCCACCCCAGCCGCCTCCTCCCGATGACCGCTGGTATTCCCGAGCTTGCCGACCGTTACCGGCTCGCCTGCGGCGACCGCGCCAGCGAGGAGGGGTGGTTCGATCTGCCGCCGGATGTCGACGAACGCGAGGTGCAAGCCTGCTGGTTCGCGGGCGGGTTCGGTCGGCATTTCACGACTTTGGAAGGGGCCTCCGTGGAGATCACCGGGTTTGGCGAGTGGAATCGCGGGCCGGGCCCCGACTTTCTCGACGTCAGCCTCCGCATCGGGGGAGGCCCGGTCTGCCGAGGAGCGGTGGAACTCGACCGCACCGTCCGCGATTGGGAGCAACATGGGCACGCGGTGAATCCTTCCTTCGACAATGTTTTGCTGCATCTGCATTATTTGGAGACCCCTCGGGCCGCGCATTTTGTGCGGACCATCCGCCACCGCGCCGTCCCCATGGTGCGACTCTCGCTGGCAGCCGTCCGTCCCGTGCCGGAAGCCT
>CAZSPO010000385.1:0-278 GCA_964608775.1 uncultured Chthoniobacterales bacterium
GCATCGCTCCGGCCCCATTCCTTCGCGGCACGGGCGGACGCCCGGGCATCGGCCAATTTCTGCACCGCTTCCGGGATCGCCTGGTCTTCCGGAGCGAACCGTAGAATGCTGTCCACCTGCCACCACCACGCAAGGAGGGCCGCCGCCCGGTCCCGAGTCAGGCTCCCTTCGCTGGCCGCTCGGTTGCTCTCGCGCACCACTTCAAACAACTGCCCGAGCGCTTCGGAAATGTTTAAATTATCATCCAACGCCGTGAAAAACCGTTCGCAGGCCGGGTC
>CAZSPO010000385.1:288-3624 GCA_964608775.1 uncultured Chthoniobacterales bacterium
GTCGGTCGCCGGTTCTGCCCGCTGCCCATCGGCCGTGGCCTCCATCTGTTCCAACCAAGCGTCGAGCCGCAAAAGAGCAGCCCGCGCGGCGTCCAGCCCTTCCAAAGTGAAATTCAACTGGAGCTGGTAATGCACGCTGATCAGCGCGTAACGGACCTCGCGCCCCGTGTATCCCCGCGCTAAAAGATCGCGCAGGGTGAAGAAATTGCCGAGGGACTTCGACATCTTCCGCCCGTCGACAATCAAATGGGCGCAGTGCAACCAGTAACGGACGAATGGTTTTCCGGAGAACGCCTCCGATTGGGCAATCTCCGCTTCGTGATGCGGAAAAATATTATCGACCGCTCCGCAATGAATATCGAGTTCATCCCCGAGCAACCCGGTGGCCATCGCGCTGCACTCGATGTGCCAACCCGGTCGGCCCCGGCCCCAGGGACTCTCCCAACCGACCGCTCCATCCTCTTCCACCCAGGCTTTCCAAAGGGCGAAATCCCCGATGTGTTCCTTGTCGTAATCGTCGTTGCGAATCCGCCCTGTCGGTCGCAATTCCTCTAAATTCAAATGGGCCAACCGCCCGTATCCCGGAAATCGTTGGATCCGGAAATAAACCGATCCATCCTCCGCCTGATAAGCATATCCCTCGCCGACTAACCGCTCGATCATGGCGATCATCCGACTGATATGCATCGCCTCGGTCGCCGCAGGATAGGCATTCGCCCGCTTGATTCGCAGGGTGTCGAGATCCTCCAAAAAAGCGGTCTTGAATGGCTCCGTAAAAATCCCTAGCGCCACCCCCGCTTCCCGGCAGCCCCGGATGGTTTTGTCGTCCACATCGGTCAGGTTCATCACGCGATTCACCACAAACCCTCGGTGCTCCAAATGGCGCTGGAGCAAATCTTCGAAGCTGTAAGCCCGCAGATTGCCGATGTGGGCGTAATGATAAACCGTCGGCCCGCAGGTATAGAGCCGCACTTGGCCGGGGTCGCGCGGTTCGAATACTTCTATCGTCCGCGTATAAGTATTATGAAATCGAAGGGCCATGCCGCATTCAGAGAATCAGCGGACGGTCGGCGGCTTGCGCATGGCCGCGTAACGTTTCGGGAATGTCGGCCTGCACCACGCAAGCGACCGCCATGGCGGCAATCCCTTCGCCCCGCCCCGGAAAGCCCATCCCTTCGTTCGTGGTCGCCTTCACACTGATCCGGCTCGGAGCCAGATGAAGCGCTCGCCCAATGGCAATCCGCATGGCCATGACGTGCGGCCCGATTTTCGGAGCCTCGGCGATCAGGGTGGAGTCCACATTCACGATCGTCGCATGATGGGTCGCCAGTCGTTTCGCGGCGTGCTCGAGAATCTGCAAGCTGTCCATCCCGCGATAACGTTCGTCCGTATTCGGAAAATGTTCGCCGATATCCCCGTCGGCAATCGACCCCAGCAACGCATCGGCAATGGCGTGGCACAAGACATCCGCATCGCTGTGGCCATCGAGCCCTTTGGGATAATCAAATCGCACGCCGCCCAAAATCAAAGGACGACCTTCAACCAGACGGTGCACATCGTAACCAATACCAAATCGTGTCATGGGCGGGAGGGGATAACCAAAGATGCAATTAAACGCAAACGAACCGTTCGTTCACGCGCAAAGTGCAGGGGGGCGAATCAAATGGCATGAAAATCAATCCGACCACTCGATGCGAGCACGGAGATTTTTCCCGGTTGATCGGTCCGTTCTTCCTGTTCGAGCCGACCGCCCGCCTCCTCCACGATCACCCAGGCGGCGGCCAAATCCCAGAGGCTGATCCCTTGTTCAATATAGGCATCTAACCGTCCGCACGCCACATAGGCCATGTCGAGCGCGGCGCTTCCCATCATCCGACATTTCCGAGCCCGATAAGCCAACTTTTGCAAAAGCGGCAGCCCGCTGTCGATGGTGGCCGCCGTTTTGGCGAACCCGACCGAGACCACCGCCTCCTCGACCCGAGCTCGGTCGCTGACCTGCACCGGTCGGCCATTCAGCCGTGTGCCCCGCCCCCGGGCCGCTTCCCAAAGTTCGTCCCGCATCGGATCGTAAATCACCCCGAGCACCATCTCCGCCCCCTGCTGTAACGCAATGGAAACGCAGAAATGCGGGATGCCGTAGAAATAATTGACCGTGCCATCAATCGGGTCGACCACCCAACGCCGGGGCGCATCCGCCCGACCTGTGACCCCTTCCTCCCCCAGAAAGGCATCCTCGGGAAAGGCCACCAATAGCCGGGCCTCAATCAACGCCTGGCTCCGCACGTCGAGCTCCAACTTGATGTCGTGCGCGGCAAATTCGTTGACCTCGCGGACGGTGTGAAATTCATCCCGCAACAAGGCCCCGGCTTCGCGGGCGGTTTCGATGGCAATGGCAAGAGGTTCAGGCATGAGCCGTTATCCATGCCCGCCCGCTCGCCATAGGCAAGCCCGGTGATGCCTCCGGCTCCCATCGATCTTCCTTACGGCGATCGGAATATTTCCGCACCGTTTGCCTCAGCCGGATGCCCGGTCCCATGCGCCCCGGCCCGCCAAAGATGGTAGGCGGCCTGGTCGATCCAGCGCATGGCATCGAGCACCTCCAATGTTTCTTCCGGCCCGCGATTCGCCCCGACCTCCGCTAGCAAGATCGGACGCTGTTCCCGGCGCCACTCGGCGATTTTCGCGGAAGTATCCGCCGCCTCCTGCCCTCCGTCTGGAGTCCGTTGCAGCGATTCGGCCAACGCCAATGCCTGTGCTCGTCCCGTCGCCACCTCCGCCGCACCCAAGCGTCGCGCCGGATCGAGCAGGGCATGGTTCAGCCGCTCCAAATGGTCGATCGCATGGATGCAATCGGTCCGCACCTGCACCGCTTCGGCATCATTCGCCCCGGTTTGAATCCGCGCCAAATAACGCCCGGCCTCGGCCAACGCCGCCTCCAATTCACCATGTCCGACCGTCGATTCCCCCCGCAACCGGGCAGCTAACAGGCCGGCCTCCACCCCCAGCAACTCGCTCACGGTGCGTCGGACCGCCTCGACAGCGACGGATGGCATGCTCAAGAGGGATGGCTCCAAATGCCGGGTAAAATCGTCGGGTCGCCCTGGGATCAGCCGTTCAATCCCAGAAGCGAATCGTCCGGTAAACGGCAAAAAAACCACGGTTCCCAACGCAATAAAGGCCGTGTGAAACGCCGCGAGACTGACCGCGCCCGGCGGCAACCCGATCCGGTGCTGGCCCCAATCAATCCATTCCAACCAAGCCGGCAGCATCAAAATCGCCAGGACTCCCGTAGCGGCGTTGAACATTATATGGGCGGCTGCCGTCCGTTTGGCAGCC
>CAZSPO010000386.1:0-3613 GCA_964608775.1 uncultured Chthoniobacterales bacterium
ATAATCAAGAAGCGGAGCCACGACCGAAGCCAGCCGAGTGCCCGCCCCGGTCATGGTCAGCACCCCGACCACCACGCCCGCACAAGCAGCGGCAACCAGCAGTGGAGCGATATCGCGCATAAACCGCCCCCCGATTTCCAGCATTCGCTGCCAGCCAGGACGCGGCCCGGGCAACAGCCAGGCCAGCCCCAAGACAATGCCGCACGCCACCGAGGCGCTGCGAGCCGGGCTGTAGCCACTCAGCAGCAATCCGATCAACCCAATCAGCCCCCCGGCAAAAAGCCATCCCGCTTTCGCTGCCGCCCTCGGATCGGGATCGAGCCCGGCTGCCATCTCGGCCTCTCTAATGGAAGGAAGCGGCTCGGTCGGTCCAGCACCCGCTTGGACGGCCTGTCTGCGTGCTGTAAAATCGACGATCAAAAAAAGCGAGAGATAATACAAAATGGACGGAATAATTGCGGCCTTCATCACCGTGATAAGCGTCACAGGGGGCTGGATGATTTCTAGCATAAGATAGGCGGCCGCACCCATCACCGGAGGCACCAAGGCTCCACCCGAACTCGCCACAGCTTCAATCCCAGCCGCCTGGGTGCCGGTGAATCCCGAGGCCCGCATCATCGGAATCGTAAATGAGCCGGTGGCCGCCGTGTTGGCCACGGCACTGCCGGAAAGAGAACCGAGCAATCCGCTCCCCATCACGGCAACTTTGGCGACGCCGCCCGGGGTTTTCCCAAACCATCGGTTGGCGACCCCGATCAAAAAGCCAATCGCCCCGGTTTGCTGGAGAAGGACTCCGAGAAAAATAAAGAGCGCCACATGCGTGAACATCACCGCGATGGCGACACCAAAGATGCCTTGGGAATGCAACCCGATCTGATGAAAAACCCGCGACCAAGAGGTGCCTCGGTGGGGCATCAGCGCGTCGGGCAAATGCGGGCCTGCAATGGCGTAGGCAATGGCGAGAAGCCCCAGCACGGTAAGCGGCCAGCCAACTAACCGCCGGGAAGCATCCAGGGTGGTCACGAGAATGGTCGCCCCACTCAGGGTGTCGGCAAAGGTTTCCACCCCCACGCGTTTGCCCAGCAGCCCAGCTCCGTCATCGAGGAGCGACATCCAATTGGGCTCACTCAAAATGGCCACTCGCAGACAGGCAAGCAGGCCCGCCGCTCCCAATCCATACGCGAGCCAGCGCCAGCCAGGAGCTTGCCGTTTCAGCCGTGGATCAAGAAAGTAAGCCCAGAGCAGACCAAAACCGAGAAAAAGGGCGAGAGCGGTTTGAGGGGTGAGAGTCGGGAAATTGAGTTCTTTAATCAACAACCCAGCCACCACGAGCCCGGCCAAGCCGGTGCCCCAAACGGTCTGCTCCCCCCCTTGTGTTGCCCTCATTCCGCCGCCTGGGGAGTCGCCGACTCCGGCCAGATGCCGATTTCTTTGTAATAACGAATGGCGCCGGGATGAAATGGGGTGCCGGTTTCGATCGCGACATTCTTGGCATTCAACGATTTCCCGGCGGGATGTTTCGAGGCGATCTCATCCGCCGCTTCATACACCGATTTGGTGAGCCAATAGACAAAATCCTCATCCTGATCCGCCCGGGTGATCAAATGCATGGACCCGACATTGAGACAGTCATAATCGGTTTCCTGTCCGCTGTAAGTGCCGGCCGGGATGGTGAAGGGATCGAAAAAATCATACTTTTCAACCAGCGCCGTCCGTGTTTCCGGGTCAAAGGGAATAAAACGAATTGGCTGGGTCGCCGCTGCTTGCACGATGGATGCCGTCGGCACTGCGCCCCCGAGGAAGGCGGCGTCGGCCGCCCCGTCCTGTAAAAGTTCTACAGCCCCTGCCTGGCCTTGGTGTAAAGGCGTAAAATCGTCGTAGGTCACCCCGTGCGCATTCAAAATAGGCTCAATAAAGGCTTCCATCCCGGACCCCGCCGGACCGACCACCACCCGTTTGCCTTTCAAATCGGCTATCTGTTTAATGTCCGATTTCTCCGGCGTGATGAAGAAGGCGACGTTGGGAGCCATGGTCGCGATCGAGGTGATGGCTTCCGGTTCACCCGCCCATTCTCCCTCGCCACGGACGGCATACCAAGTGACCGCCGCATTCGACATGGTGAAATCAAATTCCCCTTGGGTCAGTCGTCGGATGTTCTCGGTGGAACCCTTGGTGGACTCTGCCGAGACCGTGTAAGGGCGTTCGCCCGCCGCCGCCTGAAGCGCTTCGGCAATGGCTGCTCCCACGACGAAGAAGGTGCCCCCCGGAGGAGCCGTGCCAAAGGTGATAAATCGACGTTCTTCCTCCGGCGAAGCCGACTCATTGTCGGAGGTCGCCGGTTTTGAACAGGCCCCGAGAGCCAGAAGCGCCGGGATGGACAGGAAGTAGGAGAGACGATTCACAAGGATCAACATGGCACATGACTGGGGAAGCGTCGAGCTGACATCGTCGGTCTGATACTGGATCACGAACGAAACAATCCCGTCAGTCCCCAAGCTCTTCCCCCCGTCCTTGATCTTCCCTTGCCTGTTGCTCGAGAACGGACGGATCACAAGGTGTAAATGCCGCTTGCGCCCGGACAGCGTATGCCGGAAACGGGCACGGGCTCCGAGCGTAGAAGACCCGGTGGCGAGAACGCGAAGGCCAGGGAAGTGATCGGCTGCGATCTTCAACAATTCGGACGGGTTCTCGACCCGGCGCACCTCGTCGAGGTTCAGACATCCGGAGGCGTGCCCCCCCAGGATTCACTCGGGGTCCTCTTCGAGGAGTCGCCGTGTTCGCGGCAGCTCGCAATCGGAGTAATGGGCTTCCGGAAACGAGCGGGCCCGAGTGGTTTTCCTCACCCGGCGCGCACCCGTCAGCCAGACGACGGAACGCTTTCTCTAGGCGCTCACCACCGCCTCCTGCCAAAATCGCCGCATGATCATATGCAAACACTCTTCATATATCATACTACTTAGCGCAATTCTGTTTGCAGAAAAGAAGCGATGTTCGATGTGAGATGCTTCGCCCCGATCTGTCGGGGTCTGGAGTTTGGACATTTTGCCAAAGCACCAACGGTGCGATCTACTATAGCCCAGGGCAACGTCCTGGGTAGTCGTAGATTAGAAAGAATAGCCCTGAAGGAGCGGAATACGGCTTTTCGAGGATCCACCTATCGCGACTCTTCGGGCTGCACTTAATAAACTCCGCATACCCAGCCCGTTGGGCTGGGCCATAGAATTTTGCGCCTTCCGCGTAGTGGGAAATATCCAAACTTCAGGCTCCGACCTGTCGCGGTTCGATGTTCCGTCTTCCACTTTTTTTCGGTGCAACAGGCTGGCGGGCGCGAGGGCGCACTTACTTCTCCGGCTCCACAGGCTTGCGCCGATCGCTCCAGCCTAATTCCGCCAGCCGCGCCAAACCCGAATTCTTGTGATAACCGATCCGCCGTGCCGCCGCCAGCTCGTTTAATGTCAAACGATTTAACGCGCCGTGCCAGACCTTCCACGTCCCACCAGCCAATCCTGGGGCCGCCGTTCCGCTACTAAGTTCGCTACAAAATCCCGCGCCACCGCGACCGACGCCCGCTTTCGTTCGCGACTCAGAAACCCAAGAAACCAAAGAATCACCA
>CAZSPO010000387.1:0-3597 GCA_964608775.1 uncultured Chthoniobacterales bacterium
TGCGAGAATCGGTCAATCGGCGGTTAAGGATCTGCTACCTAAGTAAACAGTATTCGTTTTAGCCTGGATCATTCGTCGGGGTCACACTTTAGCGCACGCGCATGGATCCGGAGAAGGGTTCGAACCTCCCGCACCGTCGCATCTTGCATGCGCCGTTGTCGGAGCAACGCCTTCCCGGGCCAAGCCTCGCGCAAACCGACGTGCCCCCCTGCGATTGATTCGTGAGACGGAAGGCGACGGGTGCCTTTTTCGAGTTAACGGGAAAAAAGGGATGCGCCCCGACCGCCGACCCGCTTGGATCGTGGCGCTGCTCCGAATGCTCGCTTCGATTCCATTTCGTCTTCTTTGTCACCACGGCTGGCCTTGGCTGGCCGCAGCGGTTTCCGGCGGCTTGTTGGCGATGGGGTTTGCTCCATTTAACCAAGCTTGGCTGGCGTGGATTGGCCTCATTCCCCTGCAAGCCGCCCTTTGGCTTCGATCGCGGGATCGGCAGGCGCGCTGGCTCGATTTCGGGCTGGGGCTGGTCGCAGGAGCCGTCTATTTTTGGCTTTGTTTTTCCTGGCTGCGCACGGTGACCACGGCGGGCTGGTTCGTCCTTTGTTTGTATCTCGCGATTTATCCGGCGTTATGGGCGTGGTTGGTCGGCCCGTTGCCGACGCGAATGGGGGCCTGGTTGCGCGGAGGATGGCTAAAGAAAAAGGGGATCGTCAGCGCGGCAGGGCAGCCGCTCCCAGAGGCGTTGCTCCCCGTTCTCTCTTCCCGGGTGAATCTCGCTTGCGCCG
This sequence comes from uncultured Chthoniobacterales bacterium, assembly GCA_964608775.1. Taxonomy (GTDB): domain Bacteria; phylum Verrucomicrobiota; class Verrucomicrobiia; order Chthoniobacterales; family CAZSPO01; genus CAZSPO01. The sequence continues at coordinate 783 of CAZSPO010000387.1, forward strand.
TTGTCGCGGCTTGTTGTTGGACCGCCACGGAATGGTTGCGCGCCCATGTGCTGGGGGGGTTTGGGTGGAACAGGCTCGGGGTGGCTTCCCACGATATCCTCGGGCTGATTCAAATCGCTGATTTCGGGGGGGTGACGGCCATTTCCTGGTTGATGGCCTTTTGCAGCACCGTGGCGACCCTCACGTTCGTGCGGTTTTTTTTAGAGGTTGGGCGCACCAAAGTGAGGCCTCACTTTGATTTCACCCTCACCATGGCCTTAGTGGGAGCCTGCTTTGTCTATGGCGTGCGAGCCTTGCAAAATCTCGACGGAGAAAGCACGCCGCTCCGGGTGGCCATGATCCAGCCAAACATTCCACAATCGATCAAGTGGGACGCGGCCTATGCCGAAGGGATTCTTGAAAAATTCACGGGGATGACCCGTCTGGCCCAGCCATGGGGACCGGAATTGACCCTTTGGCCGGAAGCCGCCACGCCGGAGCCCTTTTTTAACGACCGAACCACTTTCGAAATCGTCCGCAGCCTGACCGGAGAGCTAGCGGGCAGCCTCCTCTTTGGCACCCTCGAATTTACCATCGGCAAAAGGCAAGAGCCGCACGATTACAACACGGCGGTCTTTTGGCAGCCGCCCGGGCGAGAATGGCAGGTTTATCGGAAGCTCCACCTCGTGCCCTTTGGTGAATATGTCCCCTTGCGGAAAGAGCTGCCGTTGCTCGAAAAAATCGTTGGTGATCGCGTGGCAGGTGATTTCCGGGCGGGGGAAAAACCGGTGGTGTTCAAGATGGAAGAGCGCCCGATCCGCATAGCCCCGCTGATCTGTTTCGAGGACACTTTGTCGCAGGTGGCCCGTCGGTTTTTGACGGGGGCTGAGTCAGCGAATCTCTTTGTGAACATTACCAACGATGCTTGGTTTGAACGTTCGGCTGGCTCCTGGCAACATCTGGCCAATGCTCAGCTGCGAACGGTGGAATTCCGACGTCCGATGATTCGGTGCGCCAACACGGGAGTCACCTGCATCGTGGATGCGGGAGGGCGGTTCCAACAGATTCTGATGGCGGACGACGGAGATACCTTTATCGAGGGGGTTCTGTTTGGCGTGGTGCAGGTGCCCCTTGATCCGCCAGAGACCTTTTATCAGCGGGCGGGTGACTGGGTGTCTCACGCCTCGCTAGCTCTCGCGGCGCTCTGGTTGGTATTCACGGTGCTCCCTCCGGCGAAACCCCGGCAAATCGGCGATGATTTTCCGTAATCAATCAAGCATCCGGGGGAATCGCCATCGCGGGTAAAAGGAGTGCGGGCACCCCGACGCAAGGATGGGGGATTTAAACCCCGAGGCTTTTGGCCACTTCGATCAGGTGCTCGGTGGTGATGCCGAGTTCTCTCATCGCCGTGCCCCCTGGGGCGCTCAGGCCAAAGCGGGAAATGCCGACCACCTTGCCGTCGAGCCCGACGTATTGCCACCAGATGTCCGGGACCCCGGCCTCGATGGCGATCCGTTTCCGGCAGGCTGGGGGGAGCACGCTTTCTTTGTATGCCGCGCTCTGGCGTTCAAATCGTTCGAAGCAGGGCATGGAGACCACCCGGACCCCGGCTCCCAAGCTTTCGGCTGCTTCCATGGCGAGTTGGAGTTCGCTTCCCGTGGCGAGGAGGATGAGGGCGAGGGGAGCCGTTTCTTTCTTGGCAATATAACCGCCCTTGAAAACCCCTTGTCGGCGTTCGGCCACCGGGATGCTGCTGAGGAGGGCGACGTTTTGGCGGGTCAAGGCCAGCAAGGTCGGGCCGTCGGTCCGGGAGAACGCGGCGGCGAATGCACCGGCCGTTTCCTCGGGGTCACCTGGGCGAATGACATCGAGATTTTGAATCACCCGCAGGCCAGAGACCGTTTCCACTGGCTGATGCGTAGGGCCATCCTCGCCGACCCCCACCGAGTCGTGGGTGAAAATATAAACCACCGGCAGATGACTCAGCGCGGCGAGCCGGATGGAGCCACGGCAATAATCGGCAAAGACCAGGAAGGTCGCTCCGGACGGGTGAAAAATGCCATGGTAAGCAATGCCGTTGAGCATGGCGCACATGCCGTGTTCGCGAATGCCGAACCGGATGTTGCGCCCGTCCCGATGCGCTTTGTCGAAGTCGTGGCTGGCCTCGATGTAATTGAGGGTGGAGCCGTAAAGATCGGCGCTGCCACCGATAAGACTCGGCATGGCGGCGGCGAGCGGTTGAAGCACGATGTTGCCGGCTTTGCGGGTGGCGATTTTTGTGTCGGCCGGAAATTCCGGAATCCGATCGACCAAATCCGCAGGCACTTCATGCGAAACGGCGGCCTGCAACTCGAAGGCCAAGGCCGGGTTGGCTTGCTGCCACGCGGCGAACTTTGTTTTCCAGGCGTTGTATTCTGTCGCGAGCGTTTCCTGATGTTTGGCAAAGTAAGCGCGCACTTCTTCGCTGACATAAAAATGGGTGTCGGGAAGCCCGAGCCCTTTCCGGGCGGCTTCGGCGAATTTTGCCCCCCCTTCGCCGTGGGCTTTCTGGGTGCCGGCGACTTCCGGGATGCCTTTGCCGATCACGGTTTTGGCGATGATGATTTGCGGCTTGCCGCTGGAGGTGCTGTGCGCTTTTTCGAATGCGGCGAAGAATTCCTCCATGTTCGAGCCGTCGACTTCGAGCACGTCCCAGTGGATCGCTTCGAAGCGCATCCGGAAATCATCGCTCTGGCTGGCGTTCGCCATGGCGTCGAGGGTCACCCGGTTGCAGTCAAAAATCAGGATCAGATTGTCGAGCCCCTGGTGGCCAGCGAAAGAAGCCGCTTCCATGGCA
>CAZSPO010000388.1:0-1691 GCA_964608775.1 uncultured Chthoniobacterales bacterium
CTCCTGCTCGCATCCCGGGCCGCTCGGCGAGCGGCCGCACCCTCATCTCGTGGCCTCTTTGTGTAAGGCCGTGTTGTAACGCATGCAGGCTTGATTTCCTCACATGGGGTTGCGCAAGGTTTCATTCATGAAAATTGGGATTGGCTCAGATCACGCAGGCTATCGTTACAAACAGGCGATTATCGGTTTTTTAAAGGAGAAAGGCCACGAGGTCGTCGATTTCGGGACTGATTCGGAGGAGGCTTGTGATTATCCAGTCTTCATTCGTCCGGTTGCCGAGGCGGTGGCGAAAGGGGAGGTGGAACGGGGTATCGTATTGGGAGGCTCGGGCAATGGCGAGGCCATCACTGCCAACCGTGTCGCGGGTTGCCGGTGTGCGCTGGTCTTCAGCGAGGACACGGCGCGCTGGGGGCGGATGCACAACGATGCGAACTGTATCTCGATCGGGGAACGGACCATCAGCGAAGAGTTCGCTCTGCAACTGGTGCAGATCTGGCTCGACACCGCATTCGAAGGTGGCCGCCATGTGCACCGAATCCATCTGATCGACCATCCCGAGGGTTGAGCGCGATTGTGTTTGTAAATTGGGCTGAGAATGCCAATGCAAGCCATGTCCGAGCCCGACCCACAGCGGAGGTGTCATGGGCGGCTGCCGACCATCCCGAGGTGGAACGTCAACAAGATGCCATTGACGTTTGGCGTAGCCGGGGAGGTGGCGACTCTCCGGGGTCGAATCGATGCCGCCCAGGTTGCCGGGCGGGGGAGGGGGAATGAGGCTCTGATTCACCTCTCTTATTCATAAAAGCAGGAAGTGGTTTTATGAATCAGGAGGCTAATGGGGCGGTTTTCTCACATCACCCGGTGAGATGCCTTGCAACCGTTTGAAAGCCCTTGAAAACGAAGAGGCGTTGGCAAATCCCAATTCATGCGCGATCTGTTTGAGCGGGGTGTCTTTTGTTTGCAGCAGCGTTTGGGCGCGATTCATTTTTAACGCGAGCAGATAGTGATGGGGCGAGATACCTCCATACTGTTTAAATAGTCGGCAGAGATGTTCGGGGGTGATGCGGTTGGCGTCGGCCACCTCCTCGACCGAGGAGGTTTTAGCGAAATGCTCGTCGATATAGCGTTGGCATCGATAGTAAGTGGAGAGTTTTTGATTGGTGATGGTCTCCTGAAAAAGCCGCCCTTGCTTGATCGTGAGCAGCAGCGGGTGAAGGTAGGCATTGCAAATGCCGTAGGCGAGCGGTTCGTGATTGGATGCACAATGGAGCATCGCATCGAAAATTCCGCAAATGGCCGGCCCGTTCGTTGCCATGAACGCGATGGTGGCAGAGCCCATCGCATCGGCAAGCCGTTCCGTCGTCTCATCGCAGGCGGTGAGCGCTAGCATGTTCACCCGCAACATGTCATCGCCCTCGCACCCGAGGCGGCGGATGACTCCTTGATCCGAGCTGACAATGGTGCCCGGGCTGAGCCGATGGGATTGCCCGGCCTGTTCGAGCCGCCCCGACCCGGACACGACGTAAAACCATTCCGGAAACGGCATCTTCATGGTGGAACGAAAGTCTTTTCCCCACTGAAATCGGGAGATGCGCTGCACCGAAATTTTGTGAGCCCGATGCGGGCGGTGAGGGAAGGCCACGTTCCCCTTAAAAGCCTTGGCTTTCGCCGGAGCTGGCTCACGGGACGTA
>CAZSPO010000388.1:1791-3595 GCA_964608775.1 uncultured Chthoniobacterales bacterium
CACAGAGAACCCGCTCATGACAGCCCCAACCCCAATCAGACCCACCCGCACCCGCAGCAATCAGCATCTTCACAAAGCGGGTCCAAACTCGGCAAAAATCGAAACCGCCGAACCGCTCGATATCGAATATCACACCGATGGGGAAACCAGCATTGAGCGGATGCATGAAGTTGGGTTTGTCGTGTTCAAGAAGCTGCTCGATGACGAGGGGGTCAAACTGTTGCGCCAACGGATGGAGCGTGTCGGCGGTGAGGATGCCCTCTATTACAACGATTGGAAATACGGCCACACCACCGGGCATGCCGGGTATAACAAGCAAGTCGGCACCCCATTCTGCCTTGATCCCGATTTTTTGGAATATATGGATAAACCCGAGGTGATCGACATTATCGAAGAGATCCATGGGAAAGGGGCTCGCTGTATCGGCGGCTCGGTTTGGATCACCGGTCCCGGTCGGTATCCGATGGGGTTGCATGTCGACTATCAACCATTCGGCTTACCCCAGGACATCGCCATGGATCCCCGCGTGCGCATTCCGATCCTCGTCAGCACGCTTCATTATTATTTAAATGATCTGACGCCGGAAATGGGGCCGACCATTCTTGTCCCCGGCAGCCACCGCGCCGGGCGGGCGCCAGATGGTGATCTGGAATTCAATGGGCAACCTCCCAAAGCCCTGCAATGTCGGGCAGGCGATGCCATGCTTTTTCGCAGCGATATCTGGCACGGGGCTCTTGGTAATTCGAGCGAGGAACGGCGATACATGCTGCAGGTGCATTACGGGACGCCTTATATCAAACCGAGCTACGAACCGATTCGAAATCGGATTTATGTGCAGAAAGAAGGCGAGAGTGATGCCGCGTTTGAAAAGCGAAAAAGTCGGCGGCACGGTCGCCAGGTCGGAGATGAAATCCTGGCACGGGCAAATGCGAAACAGCGTCAGTTGTTGGGAGAAGCGAGCGAGGACGAACCTGGCACGTATGTGGTAAAAGCTTATCTCAGCGAATCAGCTGCTTACTTTGAGAAGAAAGCCTGTGACAAAAATTGCGCCGCCTGCGAGTGCCCAAGTGATGAGGCTTGAGTGGTGGCGTTCTCATTCAATCAAATCAATCATGATAAATTTTAAAGGAACCCACATTTTTATTAGCGGGGGCAGCCGCGGAATTGGAGCAGCGACAGCGCGTCTGGCGGCAAACCTCGGGGCGAAGGTCAGTCTGACTTACAACGCGAATCCGGATCGGGCCGAGGCCCTGGTGAAGGAAATCGAAGCCGAAGGAGGAGCGGCCGCCGCCTTCCCCGCCGAGGTTAGCGATGAAGCCTCTGTGGATCGAGCCGTGCACGAAGCCGTGGAGCGGTTCGGCGAGCTGCGAGGGATGGTCGTATCAGCCGGAATATTTGAACATCTCAAGATTGAAGAAATGACCTTGGAATTTTGGGAACGAACGCAATCGATTAACATGCGTGGCACCGTCTGGGCCGTCAAAGCCGCAGCCAAACAGATGCGGGCGCATGGAAAAGGAGGTTCCATCGTCATTTACACTTCCACGGCTGGCCAGAGCGGGAGCGGAGGCGGGGCGTCGGCTTACTGTGTCAGTAAAGCGGGCCAAATCATTTTTGCCCGTTGCATGGCAAGTGAGTTGGGCGGGGATGGCATTCGGGTGAACTCCCTGGCTCCCGCTTGGACGGAAACGGAGATGGCGGCCAAACATCTCGATCGTTTGGATCGGGTAGAGGTTAGTAAAGGCTTTGCGCTTGGTCGGGTGGGCCTTCCCGAAGATGTGGCGAAGGCAACGTGTTATTTGCT
>CAZSPO010000389.1:0-3586 GCA_964608775.1 uncultured Chthoniobacterales bacterium
CTGGGACGAGCCCCTGCCGAGTCAGCGGATCCGCCTGGCTCGGGGCGGGGCTTCTGGCCGGATGCGCCCCCGAGCCCGATCTGGATGGGATTTATTTTCCAGGCTGGTTTGTGGCCCTTTTGGCGGGGGCGATGTTGGCCTATTTAGTCACCTGGCCGCTCCGGGCCGTGCTCGGGGAGCTGATCGATATTTGGCGAATCAGTCTCGCCATTCTCTTTGGGACCGGGCTTTTTTTTCTCTGCTTCGCTACATGAACGCCCCCACTGCTCCTCCTTCTCTCCTCTTGCGGGTGGCGACCGGGCTGCTGGTCGTGGCGGCGGCTTGGGCAGCGTGGCAATTCTGGCAATACCATGTCCGGCACCCTGCTACGAACGACCTCTATCTCGAAGCCGATATTCTTAAGATCGCCCCAAGGGTCTCTGGTCCGCTGGTGGCCGTACATCTCGTCGATAACCAACATGTGGCGGAATGCGATCTTTTGTTTGAAATTGATCCGACCGACTTCCAGCAGGCGGTCGATGCGGCGACGGCGAATTTGGCCCGGGCTAAACAGCAGTTCGAAATTCGTGGGGAAGCCATCAAGGCGGCGGAAGACATCGTCGACGCCAAGCTGGCGGACATGGAGAATCGCCGGATCATCCGGGATCGCGCCCGCAAATTGCTCGAAGCTGGCGCGGGAACCCAAGCGGAATTCGACAATGCGAACGCGGGATTCCGAACGGCTGATGCAGATTTGGAAAATGCAAAACAGTTGCTTGAAGAAGCCCGCATTCAGCGCGGCACTGAGGAGACCAACCCGGAAATCCAAGCGGCCCGGACGGCGTTGGCTATTGCCAATTTGCAGCTTGGTTACACTCAGGTGCGGGCGCCGGTGGCTGGGTATGTCACCAACCTCAATCTCCCTGTCGGCAGCTACGTGACGGAAGGGCTCCCCCAGGTGGTCTTGGTAAAAGACGGCACCTGGCGGGCCACCGCCAACTTTCGGGAGACCGATCTGCGTCGCATTCAGCTCGGCCAAAAAGCGGTGGTGCACCTCAAACTTTATCCGGGCCAACCGATCGAGGGTTCGGTAGAAGGCATTGCGTGGGCCGTGGCTCAGGAGGATCTGAGCGATGGCAGCGTCCCCGTGATCGCGCCGACCGTCGATTGGGTGCGATTGGCCATGCGGTTTCCCGTCCGCATCCGGCTCTCCGATCCCCCACCCGACCGACCATTCCGGGTCGGGGCATCCGGACATGTGCGGATCCTGAATCGTCCGTGATTGAAAGGAGGGCGGGGGTGGGTGAGAATGAAGGGACTAAAAGGACTAAAGGGACAAAAAGGACACCCGCATGGCGACACCCCCTTGCGTCCCTTGCGTCCCTTTAGTCCTTTTAGTCCCTTCCACTCCCCTCCCCACCATGCCCACACCCGACGGCTTCATCCCCCCGCACGGAGGCTACCAAAAACTCCTGGCTTACCAGAAAGCCGTGGTGGTTTATGATGCCACGCTGCATTTCTGCGACCGCTTCGTAGACAAACGGAGCCGCACCCACGACCAGATGGTGCAGGCCGCCCGCTCCGGCAAACAGAATATCATCGAAGGCAGCGAAGCCAGCGCCACCTCCAAGGAGACCGAGATCAAGCTCACCAATGTGGCGCGAGCGAGTCAGAAAGAACTTTTGGAAGATTACCGCGATTTCATGCGCCATCGTGGCATCGAGGAATGGCAGGCCGACCACCCCTACGCCTTGCGCCTGCGCCGCCTCAACCGCACGCCTGACGCCAATTATGCGACCTTTCAGAAAGGCATCGAGCACCCCGACCCCGCGATTTGCGCCAACGTGCTTGTCGGCCTCATCAAGGTGACCTGCTACCTGCTCGACCAACAACTCAAGCGCCTTGAGCAGGACTTCCTGAAAGCGGGTGGCCTGCGCGAGCGAATGACTCGCGCCCGCCTGGACGCCCGCCGCCAACAAAAAGGTCAGCCATAGAGCACCCCGCCCCTTTCGTCCCTTCTCACCGCTCGATCACCACCTCCACCGGCCCTGGCCCTTCCCGTGCAGCGGGCGGCGGTTCATCAAAGGCAATCACCGTTTCCGGTAAGGCCGCTTTTAGCCGAGCGATGTGATCGGCGGGAATGCCCGGGTTACCGCGAAGATCGATCGCGCGTAGTCGGCGGAGGGAGGAAAGCTCCGGCGGCAGAGCGGTCAGCCGGTTGAAGGCGAGGTCGAGGATTTCCAAACGGCCCAACTGACCGATGGCAGGAGAAATTTCCCGCACCCGATTGTTGCGGAGACTTAGGGTTTTCAGCGTGCGCAGCGAGGTAATTTCAAGGGGGAACATTTCGAAATGATTGCTGATCAGGAGGAGCTCGCTAAGATTGGGTAAATCTCCGAGGGCACGGGGGAGCCGGGTCAAAGCATTATCGCGGAGATCGAGTTGTTCGAGTTGTTGCCAGGCACCGACGGCGGAGGGGAGATCAATCAAGCGGTTATCGCGAAGATTAAGCTCGCGCAGCTCTGCTAGGCGACTCATCCCATCGGGAAGTTGGCGGAGGAAGTTGTGGGAGAGATCCAACTCGCGCACCCCGGACCACCCATCGAAAGCGTGGGGAAGGAAGGCGAGACGATTGCCGCTCAGGTTCACCCGTTGCAAGTTGCGGAGTCGCATCAAACCGTCGGGCAGCGAGGTGAGCGCGTTGTTTGCCGCGGAAAAATCAGTCAGAGCTCCGAGATTGACCATCGATTCCGCGAGCGTTGTAAGCCGGTTGTTTGAGAGGTCCAACCGGGTTAATCGGGGTTCAAGAAAAAGGCCGGGCGGTGGATGCTCCAGGTTGAGTCCGGCAAGGGCGGGGCCTTCGGGCGGACGTTTGTCGGTGATCCAGGCCTCCAAGGCGTCCTGACCGGGGATACGAGCGGTGGCCGCCGCTTCAGCCAGAGGGGGGTCGGGCGCATAAACCCGGTCGAGCAAGACCCCGGATCCGCTCCCACGGCGGACCAGCAAGCGATTGGGGCCGACCTCATAGGTCACCGGGATGAATTCGGGACCGGCCCCGCTTTGGATCAGGAGTTCGGCATCAAACTGGGGACCTGCTTTCCAATGCAGCCGGGTCTCGACACCGAAGCCAACCCGCATTTTTCCCGTCCCATCTCCGTGCAGCTCCAGGGTGAACCGGTCGAACTCCTTTTCCCCATTCGACCAATACCCCAAAAACGGTGACCCCGGCGGCGGAAGAAACGCAGCGAGCCATTCTTCATATTGATCGTCGCGGGCCAACAGTCGGACCATGGAGACTTGCTGAAACGCCGCCGCCAGATCGAGCGCGGAGCGGGAATCGGTATCCCGCGCTTCCCGATCCGCCCCTCGCGCGAGGAGGTAACGCACCAGCCCGGTGTTGCCCGAACAAACCGCCGCGATCAGGGGGGTGACCCCCCCGGCTGCGATCGTGTTGGGATTGGCCCCGGCTTCCTCCACAAACTTTCGGACCAGATCAAGGCGACCGGCGAGGGCTGCTCCGTGCAACGCCGTCCCTCCCCCGGCATCGACCCGGTCGGGCGGCACGCCGCGCAAGAGCAGAGCAAGCACGACCCGATCTTGTCCGCTC
>CAZSPO010000390.1:0-3581 GCA_964608775.1 uncultured Chthoniobacterales bacterium
TTTGCTGCGCCCTGAGCGGGACGGAGAAAATTGACGGCGGAGCCGAGCAAGGTGGAGGAAGGCCTGCGGCGAAACGCCGAAAACGGGAGACCGCCCAACCAAACGCTCCACACGAACCGACTCAGATCACTGGCTAGCGCTCCAGCGCCGGTCTGAAATCGAATGCGCAGGTTCTGTTGGACGTTCTGGCGGATGATCCGTTCCAGCCCCCTCCTCCCTACGAAAAACTCATTGGTGACCTTGCAGGCGCCTATTCCCGAAGAATCAATATTCAGCATCGACTCGTGTATCAGGTGCTTAAAACCGAGCGAGTGGTGAAGGTTCTAAGGTTGTGGACTCACTACGAATAAAAATGGGCTGTCGTTATGTTAGCGAAAACGCCGCCTCCCATTCCTTCATTCACGCCGGGCGGGATTCACACCCCTTCCGTTTTTTCCCTCATGCTTTTTTTGGGGTCAAGGCCCGGCGTATGCGCGGGCAATATGTACCTTGAGATCAATCACGTCGCCAGCGGCGGTGCGTTCCGCTAACCAGGCGTCCAGCCCGCCAATCGGGACGGTGAATACCTCGATCGCCTCATGCCCCACCCCGCCCCCTGCCGAAACCCGGCTCACCTCGCGGGCGAGGTAGAGATGGACGGTCTCAGAGCTGAGCCCGGGCGTGGTGGGGCCTTTGCCGATCAAAGTGAGCTCGTGGGCGCGATAGCCCGTTTCCTCCTCCAATTCACGGGCTGCGGCGGTCGCGAAATCCTCTTCCGCCAGATGGGCTTCATCCCCAACCAAACCGGCGGGCAGCTCAATCGCGTGCGCCCCGACTGGAGGGCGGAACTGGCGGATTAAAACCAACGCCTTCTCCCTCGTAAAAGCAATCACCGCAGCGGCTCCCTCGCACCCCACCCGTTCCACAAACTCCCAACGACCCGCGCGAACCAACCGAAGAAATTGACCGGTGTGCAGGATGTTCATAGACCAAAAGTTAATCTCTGTTGCATAAAACGTATCGTGTTTGCTTGTTTGCTTGATCTTTCTGCGCATGGCTTTGTCGTTCAGACGGTTCCATATCACAACGGATACGCCCCCGCCTAAACGTCGCGCTCTGCACAAGAATCTGCGGCGCAACCCCTTCCTGCTTTCATGAAGCAGGGGGGCTAAGAGGAAGAGGAGGGCAAGGCAAGTCGGCTGTCAATCTCGTTGCAGGCATCTTGCAAATGGAGAACGGGATAGGGATGGAAACAGGCCATCGGAGGTCCCGATTTTGGCTGAGATCGGGTTTTGCCTTTACTCGCCGATTCGGATATGAACGGGCGCATGAGTGAAATCCATGTCAGCCGCGAGGGAGCTTCCCTCGGTCAATTCAGTGTGGAACAAGTCCGGGCAAACCTGGGGAGCGGCGAATTCCGTCCAACGGATTTTGCCTGGCAAGCTGGGATGAACGACTGGAAGCCCTTGGGAGAGTGGCCCGAATTCACGGGCTCGACGGCCACCACCCCGGCGTTGCCGACGTTGGCTCCCGGCAGCGCGTTGCCGGAGGAGATTGTCGAGGATGGCCCTCCGTGGGAGGACCGGGCAAAGCTGGGTTTTTTTCCGGCGATTATCGCAACGGTCAAAGCAGTGCTCACCCAACCGTCAGCAACTTTTGAGCGGATGAAGCAGACGGGAGGCTTGGGAGGGCCGTTATTGTATGCGGTGTTGCTCGGGTGGGTCGGTTTGGGGGCGGCGATGGGGTTTCAGTTAATGTTTCAAGGGGCGGAGATGACGAAGACATTGGCTGAAGCGGAGAGCGAGCTGCCCGCTTTTATGACGACCGGTGCGCTGACAGGGGTGCTGATTGGTTATATAATCGCGCTGCCGCTTTTCATTACCATCGGATTGTTAATCTATAGTGGCCTGCTGCATCTGAGCCTCATGGTCGTGGGGGGAGCGAAGCGGAGTTTCGAAACCACCTTCCGGGTGATGGCTTACGCGGGTGGGTCCACCAGCATTTTGCAAGCGGTGCCGTTAGTGGGGCCGATGGTCGGCGGTATTTGGGGGTTGGTGGCGGTGATTATCGGGATTTCCAAGACTCACGAAATCAGTCTGGCCAAAGCGGTGCTGGCCTATTTTCTTCCAGCCATTGCCCTCTGCGGGCTCATCGTGGTTTTTGCGATCGGCGCAGGCGTGATCGCGGCGGCGGCGAAGTAATGGGAACCCCACGATGCGACTCATCCGCCGTCCTCTTGCTCCGGGCGAACCTGATTTGGAGGGGATTTTCGGATGGGCGTTGTTCGCGACAGCAGCGGTGGCGTGGGGCCTGATGACGGCGGGGGCCACCCTGCCGGGGTGTCCGTGGCAGGCGCTGATCGGACTTCCCTGCCCGGGTTGTGGCGGCACGCGAGCCTTGGCGGCCTTGGCATCCGGTCGCCCGGCCACCGCCTTCATGAGCAACCCGCTCGTCACCGTGGTCGGATTCGGCCTCGCCTGCTGGGTCGGGCAGGCACTCTGGAGCAGCTTGTTTCATCGTCCACGCTGGCGAATCATCGCGTTTACCGCTGCGAGCCGATGGTTGCTCACCCTTTTTCTTGCGCTCAACTGGATTTATCTCCTCGCCCGCCATGGCTGACTCCCCGCCCCCATTCGGTCTGCGGGAAAAGATTCGCCGGATTGTCTTTGAGGCAGAAACCCCGGCGGGCCGACTGTTCGACATCGTCCTGCTCTGGTTGATTCTCCTGAGCGTCGCCTCTGTCATGCTGGAAAGTGTTGCCCCGTTCCAAGCCCGTTACGGAGCCTGGCTGCGGGCGGCGGAGTGGGGGTTCACGATTTTGTTTACCCTGGAATATATCACCCGCCTCGCCGTTGTGCATCAACCCGCGAAGTATGCCCGGAGCTTCTTCGGCCTGGTCGATCTGATTTCTTGCTTGCCCACCTACCTCAGCCTGCTCCTCCCGGGGGCGCAAACGCTCCTCGTGGTGCGGGTCTTACGGATGCTTCGAGTGTTCCGCGTTCTGAAAATGGTCCGTCATGTCTCGGGCGCTGAACTTATTCTTCAGGCCATGGTGGCGAGTCGGGCAAAAATCACCGTCTTCTTTTTTAGTCTCCTCACCTTTGTCATCATTGCTGGCACGGTGATGTATCTCGTCGAAAAAGAGGAGCCCGGCTTCGACAGCATCCCCTCCTCGGTCTATTGGGCCATTGTCACGATCACCACAGTCGGATTTGGCGACATCACCCCTTCGACGCCGTTGGGGAAAATCATCGCCTCGCTTTGTATGCTCTCAGGTTACGCTATCATCGCGGTTCCCACCGGGATTATTTCCAGTCAAATGATGAAAATGGAACGGGGCGACCCCACCACCGACGCCTGCCCCGCCTGCGGTGCGCACGGGCATTTGGCTGATGCCCACTATTGCCGTCGGTGCGGGGAGAAATTGTGAGTCGCTCTTAGCCCGCATAAACGCCATAAGAAGCGAGCGCGGCAACTTACCCCCCCGGTTTCATAAGACCATTCGTGTTTGCTTGATCTTTTTGCGGCACAACCTCTTCCTGCTATGAAACGGGAAGTCAACCTGACAAAGGGATTGATATCTTGTCCTCATGTGGGACTAT
>CAZSPO010000391.1:0-3576 GCA_964608775.1 uncultured Chthoniobacterales bacterium
AGCCGGAGCCCCGCTTCGTGCAGCACGGCGCGCGTGATCGCTTTGTCATCGCACCGGCTCATGGCCACGGCGCTGGTGAGCTCTGAAAGCGATTCGCGGCAGAGAATGGAGCGTCCGCCCAAGGTCAACCGAAAATACCCCGCCTCCGGATGTACGGGACTGACCGAGATACCCCGGCGCATTGCCTCCTGAATCAAAATTCGCGCGTAGGGGTTGTATTGGGCGACAATTTCTTCGTTGGTATACAGACGTTCGTTGATCGGATTACAGCGTTTGATGGCGAAAACCGGGACCCGGACGAAGCCAAGTTTCTCATAAAGACGGATCGCTTCTTGGTTGTCGTGCAAGACCGAAAGATCCAGCTGGCGACGGCCTGCCGCTTCGAACGCTTCGATCAACGCCCGGACGAGGGCTTCCCCGATCGATGGAATGGAGACCTGCGGATCGACCGCAAGGGACCAGAGACTGCTGCCATTCTCAAGGTCGCCAAAGGACAAATGATGGTCAACCCCCAGCGCGGCTCCCACCAGCCGGGAGCTGATCGGATCGCGGGCGGTGATTAGTCGCAAACGGGGATCCGGGAGTTGCGCCAAAATTTCTTCCTCATCAAACGGCACCATTTGCAGCGTTTGATAGATGCGGTTTATTTCCCGCACCTCTTCGCGCGTCTGAAGGGGGGCAAGGATGATATTAGGAATTGTGCCAGAACGCTTTTGGTAGTTGGCGAATTCAATCCGGAAGGTGTGGGACGGATCCATAAACAGATCCTGGGGAGCGGCGTTCAAGATCATGTGCGGATCGGTCACGTAAAAGGCGATGTCCCGTCGCCCCCCCTTTTCATTCAATAGTTCACGAGCCACCTCACAAGGGTCCGCAAATGTGTGGGCGAAAATCAGCCGTCCCCAGCCGCAGGAGACCACAACTTGAGAATGGGAGGATGCCGAATGGCTCATTAGGGCGCTCCTCTCAAATTCCATGCCGTTGCAGCCAGAATTCCAACAGAGCCGCCTGCCACAGCCGCGAACCTCGTAACGGCGTGATGTGGGCTTCCGGTTGGTCCAGCAATCGGCCAAGGTAAGCCGTTTGAAACAAACCGCGCTCGCGCGCCTTCGCATTGGTCGTGTATTCCCTTGCCAATTCCAGGAAAGGCCCTCTCAGATATTTCAAAGCTGGGACGGGAAAATAACCTTTCGGTCGGTCGATTACTGCTTGGGGAATCACACTCCGAGCCGCTTCTTTGAGCACATATTTGCCGCCATCCCGAATTTTCCACTTCGCGGGCACCCGCGCTGCGAACTCCACCACTTCATGATCCAGAAAGGGCACCCGGGCCTCAAGGCTGGCAGCCATCGAGTGGTTGTCAACCCGCTTCACCGGATCGTCCGTCAGCATGATCAGAGCATCCAGCCGGAGGACCTGGTCGATTGGGTCAATGGCTCCAGGGCGATCGAAATGCTCCTGCACAAAACGCGACGCGTGGTCCTCGCCGTAATAACCCGATGTCACCATCTCGCCATAGGTTGCGTGATCTTGATCAAAGAAATTTCGCCGGTATTCGGCCAGCGCATCCGTCGCCCCCAACATCGGCGGATACCAATGATACCCCCCGAAAATTTCATCCGCACCCTGGCCACTCTGCACGACCTTGACATATTTGGCGACCTCTTGTGAGAGCAGATAAAAACCGGCATTATCATGGCTTACCATCGGTTCAGACATCGCTCCCACACAGGCATCCAGCGCCTCCAACGTGCGGGTCGCGTTAATGAAAATTTGATGGTGCCGGGTGCCAAACCGTTCGGCGATCAGATCGGAATAGCGGAATTCATCCCCCTCCTCCTCCCCAATGCTTTCAAAACCGATGGAAAACGTTTCAATGTCAGGATGACCCGCCTCAGCGAGCAAGCCAACAATGAGACTAGAATCCAGACCTCCTGAAAGCAATACCCCCACCGGCACATCGGCTGTCAATCGGCGTTCCACTGAACGACGCATGACTTCCAGGGTGCCGCGTTTCCATTCTTCCAATCCAAAGCCCGCCTCCGATTGGCCCGGACCGAATGACAATTCCCAATAAGAGGAAAAGTGTTCGCTGCCGTCCGGTTCAATCGTCCAGACCGTGGCTGGTGGCAGCTTGCGCACCCCCCGCAGAATGGTGTGGGGCGCAGGGACCACCGCGTGAAAGGTCAGATAATATTGAAGGGCCACCGGATCGATTGAGGTATCCACCCCGCCCGCTGCCAACAGAGCCGGCAAGGTCGAGGCAAACCGCAAGACTCCCTCCTGTCGCGTGTAATAAAACGGTTTGATCCCGAGCCGGTCGCGTGCGCAAAAAAGTCGATCGTTGGCCAGCTCTTGGATCGCGAAGGCAAACATGCCGTTGAACCGGTTCACGCACGAGTCTCCCCAGGCGTGGTAAGCCTTGAGAATCACCTCCGTATCACCTTGCGAGAAAAACCGGTAGCCTTTCGCCTGCAATTCAGCCCGAAGCTCGCGGTAGTTATAAATCGCCCCGTTGTAAACGATCGCCAGCCCGAGCGTCTCATCGGTCATCGGCTGGCTGGACGCGTCCGATAAATCAATAATCCGCAGCCGACGATGCCCAAAAGCCACCCGGCCACTGGCGAATGTGCCGGAAGCATCGGGACCGCGTGCCTCCATGGTTTTCATCATTCGCTCAATTCGCTCAATTCGCTCGACGGCTCGGCCATCCGGCCGTTGACCATCACGGGCGACTTCACCGCAAATTCCACACATCAGCTGTTTATTTTAGGGTTTGATTTCATACGCGAAGCTTCACGGTATCAGCGCGTAGAAAAATGAAAACTCAGAACCTATTATTATATAAGAATAATAAAAACATGACCGATTTCATAAAATAGTCGTGTTCGCTTGATCTTTTTGCACAGGGCTTTGTCGTTCAGGGGGGTTAAACGCGTTCTACCACATCGAGCAACCATTCAAGAAATCGAATCTCCTTCCAATTTAAAAGGCTGAAAATCTCCTTGCAATGACGCATCATTATCCCAGATTTTTCATTTATCCGCCCCTTGAGAATAGGCGCGCTTGCCAATCCTGAGCGAACGCCAAAATCCTGGGGCTTTTTCTTTTCCGGGAGGAGCGCATGGGGCTGCGGCGCATCGCCATCCCCATTGATGGCGCATTTTTCGTCAAACGGTTGTCTAGAATCCTATCAAGCTCCCCGATCAACTCCTTCGCCCTGAAATTCAGCACATCCCACAGAATGTCCGCGTCGATTCCATCGTAGCCAAGGATCAGGTCCAAGCCTGGATGCCTTCCCTTCTCATACTCCACCAGCAGGTCCACATCGCTTCGTGCGGGATCAAAATCCTCCCGTGCCGCCGATCCGAAAAGGCTCAAGCGTCGGATACCTCATGCCACGCAAAAGGACTTGAGGATGCTGGGGGATGGTAGAGCTGCCGAACTCATGGGCTAAAACTGCCACGATTCCGTCGCCTGATAAATTCGCGAATCCACGCGTGGCGGGGGAGCTGGGTGTGCGGCAGGCGGGCGGCCGCTTTCTCAAAGGTGACGAGGGGCAGGCGGGCGGTGGTG
>CAZSPO010000392.1:0-2879 GCA_964608775.1 uncultured Chthoniobacterales bacterium
GTGCCTCGCGGTTGTCTGAGGCATGGGCGTCGTCGCCATGGTCTTTACCATGGTCTTTATGGTGAAGGAAACGTTCGGCCGTCTCCATGCTGTGTTGTTCACAGGCGGCAAAGAGCAACGGGGTGGCGAGGCAGAAGAGAAGGAATCGCGAAATCATGGGCGTGAGAGAGAATCGTTGTGATGGGTGTGAGTGAACGGCAATGAAACATTGGGGAAAAGAACCAAGCTCATGGCGCGTTCGTGATCGCGTGACCGGTCATCTGCGCGGCTTGATGGTGATTCGCTTGAGACGGGCGTCGTCTTTTGGACTCCAAGTCATTACCTGTGGATCGTCTTGGAAGGCATTGTGAATGAGGCGCCGGTCGTAAGAATTCATCGGGTCCAACTGCTGCGGAACGCCGGTGACCTGAACTTGCTCGGCCACCAATCGGGCGCGGGCGATTAGGTCATCATTCCGCATGGCCCGATGGTGTTCCACGTCCACCACGATGCGGTCGGCGTCCCGTTGATCTTTTTGAATGACACGATTGAGCAGGTATTGAAGATCTTCGAGGATCTCGCCATTGCGTCCGATGAGGCGTTCGGATTCGGCGGTGTAAATCTGGAGCGTCTGACCTTGGTTGGACGGTTGCTCTTGGATTTCAACAATGAAGCCGAGATAGCCGAGCATCAGCTCGAGCTTTTCCTTGGGACTAGCGGTCATGGGCGGGTGCGGACACGGGTTTTCGTTTTCTTTTTTTTCTGGTGCTGCGGGCTAGTGAGCGGCAGGGGCTCAGGTTTTTGCACTTTGGAGAGAGTCGGGAGGGGTTCGTTCCGGGTGAGATAGAGTTGCACGATAGAGAAAATATTTTGCGCCGTCCAGTAGAGGGCGAGGGCCGAGGCGTAATTGTAGCAAAAGGCTAGAAACATGATGGGCATCAGCATCATGATCCGTTGCTGGGCTTTGTCGCCGGTTTTTGGGCTGATGGCCATTTGCCAGACCATGGTCCCGCCCATGACGATGGGGAGAATATTGACGGGAAAGCCGCCGATTCGGAAAATTGTGTCGGGCTGGGAGAGATCTTGCACCCAGAGGAAGCCGGTATTGCGGAGTTCCACGGCCGACCCGAGCATCGAATAAAATCCAAAGAAAATCGGGATTTGAACGAGCATCGGCAGGCAGCTTCCGAAAGGATTCACGCCGTAATCCTTGTAAAGCTTCATGGTCTCCTGATTGGCTGTCACGGGATCGTCTTTGTATTTTTCCCGGATCTCCTGCATTTTGGGAGCGAGCACCGTCATTTTCCGCATCGATTTCATCGCCTTGTTCTGGACGGGCCAGAGCATGAGCTTGATGCAGACGGTCAGGAGGATGATTGCGACGGCATAATTGCGAAAAAGGGCGTAGAAACTGTTCATGGCCCAGAGGAGAAAGAGGCTGATCGGTTTGAACCAACCGAGCTGCATGATTTCCTGGGCTTCATTGCCGAAGGCTTCGAGGCGTCCGAAGACTTTGGGGCCGGCATAGACGTCGATGAGGAGGGCGATAGTTTGTCCGGGGGCGAGGGTGAGGGATGGCAGGCCCATCGCGGCCTCGATTCCGAGCCAGGGCCGGTTACGATCTTCACCCAGGGCCAGTTTGAGTTGGCGTCCGGAGACGGCTTCCGCTTGAAATCCTCGCGGCATGGCGACGGTGGTGAAGAATTGGTTTTTTACGCCGACCCAGCCGATTGGGAGATCTTTTTCCAAAAACTCCGAGCGACGGTCCCTGAGTTGGATGCCAATGAGGGGGATGCGGGAAGCTTCAAACCAATTGACATCGATCTGGCGGACCTTGCCATTTTCATAATAATCGAGGGCGGTATGGATCGGGAGATCGTTTTGATGAATGGGAGCGGCGCTGCCGACATGGAAAAAGTAAAGGCCACTGCGGTAGGTTTGCTCGCCGAGATTGGTAAAGATGGTCTCGACCTCCAGCCGATATTCATCCCGAGGTTCTTGGAGTGTGGGCAGCCGGATGATCCGATCAATTTGAATCCGATCGGGGGTGACGTGACGCATGACCACTTCGGTTGCGTTCTGCGAGATAATCTCGAAATTGGGTAGGATTTCCGGATGGGGCAATTCCGAGATAGCAGCCAACGGGACGGTAGAATCGCGGTCCAAGGTCACGGGACGACCGCCTTCTGCCAAGTGGTCGAGCAATTCGATCCCGCGAATGCCGCCGCCGCGATTGGTAATGTTGACGCGAAAAAAGGGGTTCGCCAAGACCCTTGCCTCTTCGGGGATGGTGTCGAGCGGTGGGGACTCGACTGCGGTTTCGGTTGCCGGTGGGTTGGCGTCGGTGGCCGATTCTGCTGGGAGCGGCGGGGAAGATTCTGCGGGTTGATTCTTGGCGGCGGCTGCAGCGTCGGCGGCTTGTTGGCGGGCGTATTCGATCTGGGCCTTGCGATAGACCTCGTTGTTATAAATCTCGAGGCCGATGATGCCGAGCACGCTCAGGGCGATGACAATCCAAGTTTTCTTATCCATGCGATAAAAGGGTGCGTTTACCGTCTGTCGGGTCTGGCGGGCATTCGGAAGGCGGTCCGGTCGCGGCGGGCCGCTGGTGGAACGGGATCGTAGCCGTGCGGCCCCCAAGGATGGCAACGGAAAAGGCGGCAAATTCCGAGCCAACAACCCCGCCACCCGCCATGTTCGGTGATGGCTTGTTCGAAATAACGAGAGCAGGAGGGTTCGAAACGGCAGCCTGCACCGGGACCCGCCAGGAAATGGAGGATCGGTGAAACCAGCAATCGATAAAGACGGGCGAGAAGAATGAGGCAGCGCTTCATGGGGCGGTGGTGCGCAAGATGGCGGCACGCTCCGCGAGGCGCAACCATTCCGCTTCGAAATCTTTG
>CAZSPO010000392.1:2889-3565 GCA_964608775.1 uncultured Chthoniobacterales bacterium
GAGCCGTCGCGGCGGGCCGTTTTGCGATCAACACCAGGTCGATTCCGCCGCGCACCTGAGGTAACTGATGGCGGGCCAGCTCCCGCAGGAGCCGTTTGACCCGGGTTCGCACCACTGCGCCTCCGACTTTTCGGGAGACGATGATCCCGATGCGGGCTGGGGTGGCGAGTTGTCGGTCAAGCACGCCGACCAGCAGAAGCGGGCCATGCTGCGATCGCCCCTTCATCCGGATGGCCTGATATTCTGACGAACGCCGGATGCGACGGTTTTTGGGGAAGCTAAACCGTTTCGGCATAAAAAAAACGGCGACCCGTAAGCCGCCGCAGAGGAGATGTGAAGAGGACACCGCCGGTAAGTTATCGCGGCGAGAGTGCTTCAGGCGGGTCGTTTTCCCGTCAGGACTGGGTGTGCCGGGCGAAATGAAGTTCGGCTCCCTTTGGCAACAGCCGTTTGCGACCGCGTTGCCGACGTCGGGCGAGCGTGGCGCGCCCTCCTTTCGTGGCCATTCGGGCTCGGAAACCGTGTTGCTGTTTGCGGGTGCGCTTGGAAGGTTGATAGGTGCGTTTCATAGAGGACTTCCCGGTGATAGATTCGAAAAAGTTGGGGACCCTCGCGCAAGCTGACCGGAGTGTCAATTCGCAATTTTGAGCCTTCGATTTCTCCGGGTGCATCTCTC
>CAZSPO010000393.1:0-3561 GCA_964608775.1 uncultured Chthoniobacterales bacterium
CTGGCCTTCCTCGGACTGCCCGAGCGGCGCTTCGATCGAACGGCCGAGCGTTGCCAAAAAAGGGGCGTAAACCGACGCGCCCGCCGCTAAGTCGCCTCCAAAGCCGTCCCGGGCCTGTTCCCGTTTGGCCGCTTCCATCGCAAATATCCAAAATGCCACCCCCAATTGCGTCATGGCCACGAGGCCGAGCAAAGCGGCAGCGCTGGCGAAAGTCTTGCTGAGCACGTGTGAAGAGGAGAGCATAGCCGCAGGTCGTGCTCGCCATCCTTTATCTCACCGCCCTTGGCGGAGTGACCTCCGGCTCGCGCCGTGGGCGGACCCCGATCCGCTAACTCCCGGATGTGTCGCAACGAAGCCCCAATATTCCGCGTTTTCTCAGAAATGCAAGCATGACGAGTCATCCCCGGCGAAGCGGGGGAGGCGGGCGTGTCGCCCTTTCCTCCTTCAGCCCCCGGCTGCCGTTTCTTCGAGGGCTTCGCTCTGACTGCGGCCCATAGCCTCACTCATAGCCTCACCCGGCCAGTCGCATCCCCAGCGGCGGAAAAGAGCGCCCCAAAATGGGCGTCAGCAAGGGGGGTGGCACCCCCATCCAATCCCCGAGCAAACTCGCGTAAACGGAGCGGAAATCAATGCGGTGCGCCAAATCGCCTCCATCCAACAAATCGCGTTTGGCCAGACTCGGCATCGATCCGGCCAGCCCCGGTTTCAGAGAGGCCCCAACCAAAAAAACCGGCGCTGCCGTGCCGTGATCGGTGCCCGCACTCCCATTCTCTGCCACCCGTCGGCCAAATTCGCTGAACGTTAGAACCAAGACCCGTTCAAGGTTGCCCTGGGCCGCCAAGTCTTTCACAAACGCTTGCATCGCTTCGGAAAATTGGGTCAGCAACCGCTCGTGGGCTCCCTTCTGCCCGCGATGGGTGTCATACCCCCCCTGCGAAACGTAATAAACTCGGGTCGGCATTTCCCCCGCGATCATCCGACTCACAAAAGCCAGATCGGCCGCCAGCGGCGTGCGGGGATACGCCGCTTCGTTCCTCCCTTCCCGAGTGATTTTGGCAATCTGCTCGCCGCTAACCTCCGCGTCCAACGCCACCCGCTCCAGGAAATCCAAAGCCGACCCCGTGGTGACCATCGGCATTCCCGCATAATCCGTCACGGTTCCCCCCTCGCCTTCCATTGTCATGCCCATCCCCGCTCCGTCGCCCGTGGCGGAAAGCGCCTCCGGATTTTGCAGGCTGATCCCCTTTGACCCAGCATTCACAAACGCTTGAGGCGTTTGACGCGACAACGCCAATCCCACCCGCGCATCCTCCCCGCTGCACGCATGATCAAAGTAACGGCCAATCCAACCGTGCTGAGCCGATTGATGGGAATCCACCGCCGTATGCCAAATTTCAGTCGAGCGAAAATGGGAGCGATTCGGATTCGGATACCCGACACCTTGGATCATTGCGAGGCGGCCGGCGTCGTAGAGTGGCTGAAGCGCCGCTGCTGCCGGAGCCAACCCGACTGCGTCACTCAAGCGAATGACTTCCTTGCTTGGAATAGCCAAGGTCGGGCGGGCGCGGTAATAATCGTCATCCTGGTAAGGGACCAGCGTATTCAACCCGTCGTTGCCACCGGCCAACTGCATGACGACCAAAATTCGTCCGTCCGATCCCAGCGAGGGAGCTGCCGCCAGTTGCCGACAAGTCCCCGCGAGAAAGCTAGGAACCGTCCAGGAAAGCGCCCCGCCCAACAAGCTGGTGCGAAGAAAGTCACGACGATGGCAACCGCTGACGGCTGGACGAAGGGAGTGGGAGGGTGGAGGATTCATAGGAATGAGGGGGGGTTAGGTCAGTTGAAATTCTGGAGTGGAAACCACCAGAGCGACCGCCTGGGTCAGACCCGACGGAGATGCGTCCTTTCCTAAATGGTTGATGAGCAGCTGCCGCCGGGATGCTTGGAGGGGCACCGCGAGAAAAGCCGATTCCAAGGCGTCCGCGAGCACTGCGGGCGGCATCCCATTGAGACCAGCAAGACAAGAGGGGATCGGGGCCGGGGCGAGTGTCCGATCGAACCGATTGGCCCCCGGTCGGCGGCTGCCCACCTGCACCTCGCCCCCGTCAACTAGGCGTTTCCCATGATCAAACCGAGCCACCAAACTCGAGACGGTGATCCAGGCGGGACCCTCATCCCAACCTTTCACATTTGGCGGTGCAAAAAGGACCTGGCCAAGATCAGTCAACAGCGATTGGGCCACCCCCGGTGGCGGAAGCTCCCGATCCGTCAGCCGCACGGTCGAGACATACCATTGCACCGGACTTTTCACCTGTGCCGCCATCAATGCCGGATGGTAGAAGGCGCGCGACCGGAAAACCTCCGCCAGCCAGGGACCAAACCGCCGAGCATGCACCCGAAATCGGTCCGCCAAGCTGGCAGCAAACGGCTCTGGCACGACGCTGGCCCCGGAAAAATATTGCCACATTTTTGAAGTGATAAATCGGTCTGCCTGCGGTTGTTCCACCAGAATGTCCAAAATCGCCGGTCCATCAAATTTGCCGCGGTGCCCGAAAAATATCTTTTCGCCGTCATCGTGAGCGCGAGGTTCAAACCGAATGCTTTGCCGTCCCCGGGCCAGGCTGTATCCGGTAAAAGCCCGGGCGGATTCCTTGATATCGGACTCGGTGTAATGCCCTTCGCCCAAAGTAAAGAGCTCCATCAGTTCGCGGGCGAAGTTCTCGTTTGGCTTGCCGGCCCGGCTGTTCGCCCCATCCAGCCAGACGAGCATGGCCGGATCTTCCGCGATCGCCCCGAGCATTTCCCGCCATGAACCGGCGGCCAGGCGTCGAAAGGTTTCGTTTTGTTGCCACATGAATCTCGCATTCCTCACCTTCACAATGCTCGTGGCGAAATGGCCGTGCCAAAACAAGGCCAGCTTTTCTTGCAACGGAAACGCCCCATTCACCATCCGTTCCAACCACCAGCCAGCCATCTCCATCACGTGAAAGCGCTGTTCCCGCACCCGGTTCCGGATCGCCTGCTGACGTTCTTCCGTCGACAACTCCCGCATTCCCATCAGTATCTCCCGAGGGTCGGGCGGTGGTTCGGTCGTCCACGCGGGAGGATCGGCAGAAGGTTCGGCAGGGAAATCGAAATAACCCTCTACCGCCCGAGACACCCCCAGGTCGGTGAGATGGTCTATTTCTTTCGGCGTGGCCCCAAACCCCGCGCGGGCAGCCAGATGAGCAGCGGTTTGTCGGGTCCAATCGGAGGGGGAAAGCGGCTCCAGCATGATACAGAAACAAACCACGCGCTTCGACGGAAGTTACGCTTGCAGCCGCCTCACCCGCCCCGGATGCGATTTTGCTACCCGGAGAGCAAGGGCTCCTCATCCCTCGGGAGCCGCTTCACGCGCCCACCAAGTGATCGGGGCAGAGGGGTTGGGACGCCGTTCATTCACTGCCAATCCATGGCGCAACACCCCTTCTCCCCTTCCGATGGTCTCCTTGGCATATTGAATCAAATAGGCGCGACGAATCCGTCCGCTCGTGTTTGGTCCGCTGGAATGGAGCGTCCGCG
>CAZSPO010000394.1:0-3560 GCA_964608775.1 uncultured Chthoniobacterales bacterium
CATGGAGCGGAGGCTACTTCATCCATTTTTTGCTGCGGAACTGAAAAAGAGCCGAAAATCCGCCGGATCAGGAGTTATTTTTTGGCCCGCAAGTAACCGCTGATGAGTGGCTTGCGTGTGAGCTGGAACTCGAACTCGCGTCGGGTCGCCCATTTTGGCTATCCCCTGATCCAGCTGGGTTTGTGGATGGGCCGAACTTGTATGCTTATGTGCGCAATAACCCTTGGACCATGTTCGATCCTCTGGGGTTGCTCAGCGAAGAACAGAGAGAGGCTGTCAGCGCAAACAATGAAGAATCGACGGCCGTAATCAGGAAATATGGAGATGACGGAGAAGCTGGCTTCACTCCTGATGACATTACGAACAATCAGTTGAAATCAGGGGGGCTTTCGAATCCGGGTTGGATGCCGTTCACAACTAAATGGGATTTGAGACAAAAGTATAAGGGTGAAAGCGATCAGGATATCGCCCTTATGGAATCTGCTCGGCGCAATAATGTGCGTGCGCAAGTATTGCTGGCCAAGGAAGGCCTGCTAGATGAGTCGAGTGTCCAAAAACTGAAGTTACGGGTTGCGTTTGGAATGTGGGAATTGACGGCCATTGCGGCTAGCATTCCATTTCAAGCTCCAAGCGCTGCAAGTCTACCTTGGGTCGGCAGAAACTTAGCCACGCCTTTGGCAAATCCCAATTTGCTTACTAAGCCCATTAATCCGATTGCCGCAAAGGGGCTAGCACCATCGAAGATCAACTTTTCTCAGCGAACTGTCAGTGGAAACGTAAGCCAATATGTTGATGACATGGTTGCTGGCAAATGGGACTGGAGCAGGTCAGGGCCGATTCGAATAATGAAGCAGGATGGCAAGTGGGTTTCATACGATAACCGGCGATTGATGGCCGCTCAGCAGGCTGGTCTAAAAGACATTCCGTTTGAGGTGGTTGATCCGAAGGCAATCATGCCAGGATCGAAAAAAACATGGGAGCAAGCCTTTAGGAAACGATTTAATGATGGACGAAATTTAGATGCCGGTGGGGTTGTGCCCTCTGGAGGTCTTTCAACTCAACCAAGCATCGGACAATGACTGAGATCGCTGATTTTTTGGAGCATCAAGAATATCCAAATGTTAGTGGGATAATCTTTCCTGATGGGCTCATTCAATTAGTGGCTGTTTCTTCCGATCGGGGAACGCCTCTTGGTTTTCAAGCTCAGCTTGATGGAACTACCACAACCGAAACGCTCGAATCTCAAGGGAAGCTTTCATGGAGTGATGGTGCGATCTTGGGAAGAACAGTTTCAGGTGATGGAATTTTTGAAGCTGTGTGTGGCGAAGGTGATTATGGATCTGATGGATTTGTTGCCCTAGTTAACACCGCGACCAAAAAGCTAGTATGGTTAGCTGCTTTCAATTGCTCAAATCCATTCAATTTTGTCAGTTTCAAAGAAGATTGCCTCTGTGCTGAATCCAATCTTGGAAATGTTTGGAGTTTTCCATTAAGTGATCCCAGCCAATTTAGAATCGAGCAGCAAGTAGCCGGTTGAATCTGCGGGATAAACGTTTGCAAGGGAAAACGTTTGCAAGGGACAGGCGGGTGCAGGACAAAAATCTTCAGGGCTAAGCTGCGAGGGCGAGTGAGTCGTTGCGGGCAGCCATGGAGTTTCTGCGGTCCTGCCTGTTACCGCCCGAATTGAGGTCGTACATCTTGCCGAATTTGGGTCGTAAGATTCTGTCGTATTTTGCCGCGCTCTGATCGTGTTTTGCATCCAAATTGCCGCGCTCTGGTCGTAGCGTTACGACCAAAATGAGCGGGCGGATTTTAGTCCGCCCGCTCTCTTTGCCGGTCTCTCATCGTAGACGCTGTGATGTGTCGCGATGGAGTTGCGTGATTCTCCTGTGCAATGCTACGGCGCTACGACACTTTTGGCGGTGCGTTTGCTTCGGTGATTACGACCATGGCAGTGTGAAAAGTCATCTTTAATACGAGGGTGAAGAAGTCGATGGTGTTGCCACTCAGGCTTTCGTCGGGCCAGCGCCAATAGTTTTCTTTGATGAGAATGCCGGGGTAATCGCTGGGTTCGAAATTGTCGGCTTCGTGTTCGATGAGCTGGAGGCCTTGGGCCCGGAGCAATGGTAGAAGCGGGGTTTGGCGGGCTTGGCGGATTTGGTCCTTGCTCCAGCGCGGTTGGGTGTCGCGGCGGCGGGAGTTAGTCTTGAGGTGTGGTGTCATGTTGGGCTTGTCTCCAGTGAGGTTGAATGAGGACGCGGTTGACCTGTGTCAGATCGACGGTGCGAGTTTGGGCGCGGACCGCTTCGATAAGGCAGGCGAGCGCGAGGTTTCGTGTGCGGCGTAGGAGACCTTCGCCGCTGCGCACGATAAGGGCGAGGGCTTCAGGGGTGAAGACGTTGTGCCCGAGTCCGCAGCGATCGAGTTCGCTGTAGAGGAATGTCTCGATGGTTTCGGGGCTGAGTCTGGGCAAGGTGACGGAGTAGGTGATGCGCGATTTCACCTCTTCATTTACGGTGAGCTGGAGGGTTTGTAACAACGGGGGTTGGCCGATGAGGACAAGATTATGATTGCGCGGAAAGTCCTCACATAACAACCGGATCTTGCGCAAACATTCGCCTGGCATGAGGTGGGCGTCGTCGATGATTGGGACGACCATGCGGTTGGTGCGATGGAGTCGGAAGGCTTCGGTAACGAGCTGGCGTTCGCAATGGTGGTCGCGTCCGGAAAACTCGATGGCAAAAGCATGGCAGAGGATGCGCAGGGTATTATGGTAGGTGTGCAGGGTGCGGTTGACCAGCGGGGTGACCAGTCGTTTGGGGTCGTGTCGGCAGAGGGCCTCTTTGAGGGTGCTTTTGCCGGAGCCGGGTTCGCCTAGGAGCAGGCAAAGGCCGCCCTGCTGGCTGTGGACGAGGAGGATGTCGAGGATCTCCTGTTGGTGGGGCAGAAGTTCGATGCCCTCATGATCGAAGGGATGGCGTTGGAGGCCGAAGTGAGATGTTAGCATGGGAAAATTTTATGGTTGGATGTGTAATGTTAAAATTTGGAAGTTAGATGATTGGTTTGCGATCATTGGCGACAGGATCCAGGCGGCGTGCTTCGCCCATGCGTTCGCCTTTGTAATAAACGATGGCACGGCTCTTTGGATCGCGACGTGAAAAGCGAATGTGGATCTCGCGATTGGGTAGATGGCGAGGGGTTTCCCAGCGCAGGGATTTGAAGGAAAAGGTGTTGTCGGCGCGGGTTTGGCGTGTTTCTTCGACGAAGAAGAGTTCGTCGTTAACCTCGTTTGGCGGCAGGAACTTCAAGAGGTGGCGATCCAAGCCAAAGCGGTCGAGCGGGCTCATTTTCAAGGTGGAATGGATCTGGGCGTTGTAACATTCCTCGACCCAGTGGGTGAACTGACGGTTGAGAGTCTCGAAGCTGGAGAGGTCGAGTTGACGGCAGAGGAACTGATCGCGCACGGTGCGGAAGAAGCGTTCGACCTTGCCTTTGGCAGCGCCGTCACGCACGGGGGCGTGGTGGAGAAGGATGCCGAGACGGGCGGTAATTTGATGGAT
>CAZSPO010000395.1:0-3555 GCA_964608775.1 uncultured Chthoniobacterales bacterium
GTTGCAGTGGTGCCGCGATCACGGCGACGCGTCCCTGCTGGACGGCGACGATTTCACGGTCGCGCCCCCCCGCCGACCGGACGAGGCCGAATTCGCCGTGGGCAAATTGGGCCAGCGCAAGTATTAGAATGACTCTACGACAGGCGTTTCGGGGCGTGTAAGTGTTATCCCATAAGGAGCTGTAATGAAATAAATCTTGCATAAATCCTGTAAATTGCCCATTTCTATGGGATGGAGAAAGAATCTGTGGTTAAATGTCGTTTTGAGTTAATTCGCCCCTTGCTGGATGAGCGTTCCCGGCGTTTGGTGCTCGGAGCTGAGGCAAAGTTGCTTGGGCGAGGTGGGGTGTCATTGGTTTCGCGTGCCACTGGCGTTTCGCGCGCCGCGATCTCGGAGGGGAAAAAGGAAGTGGAAACACCGAAGCCGGGCAAAGCGATCAGCACAAGCCGCATTCGCAAGGAGGGTGGCGGTCGAAAGCGGACTGTGGAAACGGACTCAACCCTGTTAAAAGACTTGGAAACACTGGTTGAGCCCGATACCCGTGGAGATCCGGAGTCGCCGTTACGTTGGACGTGCAAGAGTCTGCGCACGCTGGCTACGGAGTTGATTCGTATGGGGCACAAAACCAGTCACCGCATGGTCAGGGAACTTTTGCACGAACTTGGTTATAGTTTGCAGGCCAATCGTAAAACCTCTGAGGGATCTAGTCATCCGGATCGAGATGCTCAATTTCAGCACATCAATCGGCGATGCGCCGACGAACTCAAGGCGTCCCGCCCCGTAATTTCTGTCGATACGAAGAAGAAAGAACTCGTAGGCGATTTCAAGAATGCGGGCCTCCAATACAGGCCCAAAGGGGAGCCGTGCGAGGTGCGAGTCCATGATTTCTTGATTAAGGAGTTAGGGAAAGCCAATCCGTATGGAGTGTACGATATCGGCCATAATCTTGGGTGGGTAAACGTCGGAACAGACCATGATACCGGCACCTTTGCAGTAGAAAGCATACGGCGGTGGTGGAAGATGATGGGATCCAAGCTTTATAAGCGACCAGAACAAATTCTCATTATCGCTGACGGGGGAGGTAGTAACGGTTCCCGGCTGCGGTTGTGGAAAGTTGAATTGCAGAAGTTAGCAGATGAACTCGGGTGTAGGATTGGCGTCAGCCACTTGCCGCCGGGCACAAGCAAATGGAACAAGATTGAACATCGGCTCTTCTCGTATATTACGATGAACTGGAGAGGGCAACCTTTGGTTACCCATGAGGTTATTGTGAATCTCATTCGAAGCACGACTACAGCAAACGGCCTTCGAGTAGAATGTCAGCTTGACACAGATTTGTATCCTACCGGACAGAAGGTGTCCGACGAAGAGATGGCTCGACTCAACATTGTTCGCGACGATTTCCACGGCGAGTGGAACTACACGATTTGCCCACTCCAGCAACAACTTGATTTGTAATGTTTGTTTTGTTCCAATTCCTTTGTGGAAAGCGTGCCTCGCTACGATATCCGCGGTCGGCGGGTCTTCGAGGTGAATGACAAATATTATTTTGCCGACGTTGGTTTGCGCAATGCTGTGGCCGGCTTCCGCCCAGGAGATATCGGGCAGATTCTGGAAAATACGGTCTTTCATCATTTGCGCAGTCGGGGATTTCAAGTGCGCATCGGTCTGATTGACGGCTTGGAAATCGATTTTGTCGCTGAAAAAGAGGGAGGCACCCGATATTACCAAGTGGCTTACATGCTTCCCGACTCGGAGACAGTGGAACGCGAATTCGGATATCTGGCAAAAATCCCCAACGATTATCCAAAAGCCGTCATCAGCATGGATCCCATGGCGGGCAAAGAACGGAACGGCATCCGACACGTTCCCCTTCGCGAGTTTCTGATGGAAAGCGATTAGTGTCCGCAGGACATGAAGAGGCAGGTGGATCTTCCGCTTGGGAATTGGCCGAGGGGCGATTCCCGCAAACTTGCAGCGCAGACGATCTCGTCGTTCACAAAGCTTTCGCCTCCCGCGATCAGGACTGGGCCGATGTGGATGGTATTCTGATGCGGCAAGGCCCACGCCTGGATGTGAAATTGATCTTCGAGGAAATTGACCCCGCTGGTGGCTCTCAAGGAGGAGCCGGAGATTCTATCGCGGTTGCGCGCCATGATGGCTAAGCGGGGAGTGGCTGAAGGTTGATTGTGTTCAATGTCATGTTGGAAGGATGGTCCGGGTGCTCTCCACAGCGTATCAAAGAAAAGGATTGATCACCTGAACGCCGCCGTAGTCTTGTCCGTCGTTCAGATCCTCGGAAAGGATCACGCGGCACTTCAGAGTTCTTGCGGCGGCCAGAACGAGGCTGTCCCAGTAGGAAATCGAGTAACGCTCTCGGATGTCGAGTGCCAGAAAAACTTCCACGGAGCCGATGGGCAAAATCGGAAACGCCTCCAGTTTACGCAAAATCCGGACCGCAGAACCGTGGCTGATCGGCGGTGAAAGCTTGCGCGTCGCATTGACATAAAACTCACCAAGCACCTGGGAGGAAAAGGCTATGCCGGGACGCCGCAGAGTTTCTCTCGCAAGATCGCGCTTTGCGGTTTCCTCGGAATGCTTCGATTGGGCGTAGAGCAGGACGTTCGTGTCGATGAAGAAGTCAGCGGTCATAGAGCGTAGATCGATCCCGCGCCCGTGCTCCGACCCTCGCCGCGGCTCCTTCACGGTCCATCACTTCAAACAACTCCTCAATCTGGCTGCCAGAATCCTTTTTTTCGGGCTGCAAGGATCGAAAAAAATCCCTCACCAACCCGCTTACCGATGTCGCCCGGTGCGCAGCCGCTATGCGAGCGTTCCGATAACTTTCCTCATCAACGCTCAGGGTGAAATTTCTCATGTGCGTACATAAACACGTGAAACACATTATGTCAAGGTCGAATATCTCTCGGATGGAAAAGGGGAGAGTAGGACGAAATTCCCCGCGTTCTAAAAGCGAGTAGAGGCCATAGCAACCGTCTGGTTCCTGATCGGCGGATATTTCGACCTCAAAGCCCTTTTTCGCCGTCTCGCCATCATCCAGCGCGATGTCGAAGACGACGGTACGGTGAAGAAAGAAGAGGATTTTGGAAGTAAATCAAGCAATCTTTAAGTCGAGGCTTGACGCTGGAGCGCAGTCGACATATGTTGTGACATATGAAGGCTGTTACGCTGCATCTTGATGAAGACATTTATGCGCGGTATCAAGCCTTGGCGCGGATGCGTCGGCAGACGGCTTCCGAGTTGATTCGGCAGGCCATGGCGGAGTTTCCCCTGGCACAAAAGCCATCGAAGGCATCGCTTATCGATTCCCCGCCGCCCAAGACCGTGGGCAGAATTTACCAATCTTGGACCGAGCGCCAAGACCTCCTTGAGGATTTTTTCGACCGTTCATGATTGGGCTCGATACCACGGTTTTGGTGGCTTTCGAGTTGCAGGAGGTTCCTGCCCACCAACGAGTGAGAGAAAACGTGCTCTGCATTTGTGAAAAGCGGGACGGCCATTTTCTGCTCTGCCCGCAAGTTCTCCATGAATTTC
>CAZSPO010000396.1:0-3554 GCA_964608775.1 uncultured Chthoniobacterales bacterium
ACCGGGCGCGCGACCTGGCTTACGCGACAGCGGGTCAGATTCACTTCGATGGCGTGGCTTACCGCCGAGATTTGCCTGTTGGCCTTTGAGTCCTGCTCATGATGGCTTTTTTTAAGCGCTTGGCTCCAGTGGCTGGACGCCTTCGATGGGTCGGGGTCTGGCTCGTCCCTGCCTGGCTGGCGTGGGGGTTTTTCCAGCCAGTGGGCGGATTTGATTTTTTAAAATGGGACGACTGGCTCTACGTAGCCAATCATCCGGTCTACGCGGGAGGTTGGAGCGGAGTGAACATCCAGTTTTGTTTCCTCGCAAACTTGATGTTTGCCGAGCCTTCCGTAGACGGTTGGGTGCCGGTCACGGCGCTCTCCCGGCTGTTGGACTACGAAATCCATGGGGGAAATCCGGGAGGACACCATCTGACGGGGCTTTGGTTGCATGTGGGCAACACCCTGCTGGCCACCCTGGTGGCCTGGCGGGTCTTTCGGCTCGGCTGGTGGTCGGTGCTGGCTACCGGCTGCCTGGCGGCGGTCGCCGTGCCAGGGGTTGAAGTGGTGGGTTGGCTTTCAGCTCGAAAGGATTTGCTTGCCATCACCGGGTGCTGGCTGACCTTGCTCGCTTACGACCATTTCCTCCGACGCCCTGCCCAGGGTCGCTGGTTGCTGGCGACCGTGGCTTATGCCATTTGTCTGCTAGCCAAACCGGCGTTAACTTTGCTGCCGATCTTTCTCGTATTGCTCGATTGGGCCGATTGGGCACGGGGAGCAAAAGTCGGGGCGCAGCCTCCTGGATTTCGGTGGTTGGCTCTCGCCTTTGCGGCCAAGTGGCCTTTCCTCCTCGCGAGCGGTGTCGCAGGCGGACTGGCGTGGGTGGTGCAGCAAGAGCTCGGCGCGTTTCAACCGACAATCGACCTGGGGCAACGACTCCTTCTCGCAGGAGGAGCCATCGGTTGGTATGCCGCCCGGTTTATCGATCCGTGGTTCCCGCTGATCTTTCATCCCGCCTCGGAACTGGCGCTCACCCCGGGCGCGGTGGCGGCGATCATTGGGAGCTTGCTGATTGCCGGGATCGGGGTCGCTGCTGTCTGGAAAGGACGGATTTTGGTGGCGTTGGGCGTGGGATTCGCCTTCTGCACCCTTTTGCCTTCCGGAATGCTGGCGCTCGGTCAGCAAATGACCCCGGACCGATACGGAACCCTGCCAACCATCGGCTGGTGGTTGGTTCTGCTCGGGGTGGTGGGGGGGCTCCCGGTTCGATCCTGGCTTAAAATTCTCCCCGTCGGGATCGTAATGGTCTCCCACGCCCTGTCGACTGCCTTGGCCTTGCCGGCATGGCACGCCACCCAGCCGGTGTTCGCCCAGGTGCTGGCCAAATATGGGCCGCAACCGGTGGCGCTCCTGTTGATCGCCACGGATCTCCATGACGCCGGACGGTTGACTGCGGCGAAACCGCTTTATGAATCGGCGATTCGCCTGTTGCCCCCCGGCTCGCCTGATGCTTTGCCGGCTTGGAAGAATCTTTGGTTGCTCCACCGAACCCGCGGGGATGAGGCAGCGGCGGCTTATTATTACCGGCGATATGAGCGACTGCTCACCGCTCCCGTTGACAAGATGAGTCCGATCCCGGATGGAAAGGATGTCCCATGAATCGCTGCCTCGCCGCCCTTGCCTGTTGGAGCTTGATAACAGTCGTCGGATCGCTCCCTGCTCAGACTGCCGCAGAGATGCGGGAATTGACTGATCAAATGGATGCCGCCCAGGTGCAGGAGGCAATCCAGCTGTTGCGTGATCATTATGTGCGGCGTGGGGATCTGGATGATGTCACCCTCAGCCGGGCGATGTTGGAAGGGTTGCTCGCCCGGTTGCCGCACGGGGTCCGGTTGCAAGCGGAAGCGACTGGCTCGCCAGAAACGGCTCAGCCGCCCTTGGCGGAGATTCTCCGGGGGGAAGTCGCTTATTTTCGCCCGCTGACCTTCGATAACGGCACGTTGGTGGCGTTGGATCAACTGCTTCGGGAGGCTCGCAAGGAGTCGATCGCGTCATTGGTGTTGGACTTGCGATTTGTGAAGACGCCGGGGGCTTACCCGGAGGCGGCGGAGTTGCTGGGGCGATTTTTGGCAAAAGGAGAACCGCTATTTCACGTGGGCCAAGGGGGCGGCGTGCCGGCAGCAGCTTACAGCGCCAGCCGCGACCCAGATTGGGATGGGATCACGATCGTGATCGTTGACCGCGAAACCCTGGGAGCAGCGGAGACCGTCGCAGCCGTGCTGAGGCGTCGAGCAGGCGCCTTATTGATCTGTGAACGGACCCCGGGAGCCGCCCTCCGCTATGAGCCCTATCTCCTCGCCAACGGCATGGTGATGGAGGTGGGGGTCGGGGAAGTGCGTTTGGCAGGTGAAACGGAGGCGTCAGCACTCAGCGTGCTGGAGCCTGACCTCTATTTTCCGATCCCACCCAGCATGAAAACCGAAGCTTTGGAGGCGTTGGAAACACGCGGGCTCGCGGCCATTATTTATGACGAACCTCGTCCGCGGTTCAATGAGGCGGCCCTCGTCGCGGGCGGGAATCCCGAGCTCGACGCCTTGCAGGAACGCCAGAAAAATGGAGACCGCGAACCGCCAATCATCGACCGCCTTTTACAGCGGGCCGTCGATTTGGCGCGGGCCACCGCTATTTATCGTCCCAGCCCCCCGAGCCCCGGCGGCTAAGAGGGATTGACGAATGGCATGACTGTCGGGAGATGCCCCCCGCTCACCGAACCCGGCGATCCGCGTGGGGCGCTCCCTTTTGGATGGCGCAAATCCAGGCAATACTAGGCAATACTAGGCAATACCGGGCAATAATACTTGTTCTCAGGCGTGGGGCGACTCGTCTCGCGCAAGAAGGGTCGCCCCCCGTAGCCACTGCGGTTCGTGGACTTCTTCGAGCGGCCGGTCCGGCATCCCCCTCTCCCCGATCCGCATGAGGCGAAACAGAAGATGGGCAGCCCGCCCCCCCATGGTGCCCCCCGCCGCCGCGCACCCCGCCAGCGAAGGCAACCCATTCAACGATCCATAGCTGGCATCACTGGCTAGCGCGACCTCCTCAGGAATGCGCCACGCGGCCCGCAAAAATGTTTCGTGCCAGACATGCGGATGGATGATCAGCGCCTCCAAGCGTTCTCTCTTCACCCATTTTCGAATCCCAGGCTCCCGCGCTTCGCCCTGCCACCGACCGGTCTCCTGCCGAACCAGCATCCGCGCATCCTCCGGCAGCTCGCTCTGTCGAAACGCCAACACCGCCCCCCGCCGGGCCAGCACATCCTGTCTATGGGCGGTTTCATAAAGGAGCACCCCCACCCGTCGGTAGCCTTTGGAAAAAACCTGGGTCAAGGTCTCCATCATTTGGTTGAAGGGACTCGCTCGAACGCGATGAAAGCGAAGCGCCGGATCACGGCGGCCTTCCATCACCACGGAAAACCGGGACCAATCCGCTTCTGCCAACCCCTCTCGGTTCCCTACTAAATGGTTAGGTCGAAGGTAGAGCCCCTTAATGCCCCGCTGCCAAAGCATGTCGAGGAGG
>CAZSPO010000397.1:0-3543 GCA_964608775.1 uncultured Chthoniobacterales bacterium
CGGGGCCGCTCTCGGCTGGTTCGCGTCGAGCCTGGGAGCCGGTGGGGCGCTCCTCCCGCTCGCCGGGGCAGGTGTGGCCGTTGGCGGTGGAGTTTGGTCGTCAAAATCCACAATGCGCAAATCGGAAAAATCACCGGGCCGGGTCGTCTCTTTGAGCCCGGGAGCGGGTGACGGGGCTTGTTCCAGAAATTGGCGATCCTCCTCTTCGATCGAAACCGGCTGATCAATCGAAACCGGTTGGTCAATCGAAACCGGTTGGTTTGGTGGCTCTCCAATGAGCGAAGTCGCCGTTTCGGTGTCCAAGGAACCGGTGACCGGCAGGCCATTGCGGATTTGAAATTGACGAAGAGCCCGCGCCGTCTCCTCCGTAGCAACCCCATTGACCGGGCCGGAATAAAACCCAAGATCTTGCAAAGCTTCCTGCGCTTCAATCAGGTCGGCGGGCATGGTCGCCGGATTGGCCATAAGGAAAGCAGCCGTCAAGAGAGGGAGAGCCAAGCGAAACGAGCGGTTCATGATGAGTAGGACAGGTGGTGGTTGGAATTTATTCAACTTTGCCCGGCTTGCCGTGCTGCATGCCGGAGGCGACGCAGTTCGTTGCGATACTCCATTAAACCCTCTTCAATCGCCTCCGCCAACCGCTGGCGATAAGCCGGTTGGGCAATCAACGCCGCTTCGTCCCGGTTGGTCACAAAACCGCCCTCAATCAAGACGGCCGGAAGCCGGGCGTGGCGCAATACGAAAAAGCCCCGGTTTTTTACTCCACGATCAATGGCCCCCGTGTGACGCACCAAAGCCGCTTGGATCATGGCAGCAAGCCGTTTGCTTTCGGTGATTGCTGATTCGTCCGCTGCGAATTCCCCGAGTAAATCGGCTGGGATCTCTTCGTTCAAATCAAAGTAATAGGTCTCCAATCCCGAAGCGGCTGAATGGGAAGCGTAGTTAAAATGAAGGGAGAGGAAGAGCGAGGGGAGCCGTTGATCCGCCCCCACCCGGACTCGCTCGGCAAGACTCATATAAGTATCATCCTCGCGACTCATCACCACCTGCAACCCTCGCCGACTCAGGCGGTCAGCCAAACGGGTGGCCACATCGAGCGTTAAATTTTTCTCCACTAATCCATGCCCCGCAGCCCCTCGATCTTTTCCCCCATGCCCGGCATCAATGACCACTGCTCGAAAGAGCCCCCCGATATAAGGCGGAACGATTTCCGGCTGAATCAATAACAACCAAAGCAAGGAAGCCCCGGCGTAAGTCATCAGGGCGAGACCGAGGAGAGAGGCAAACCGACGGGGCTTCAACCGGGGAGAGCCCGCTGGGGTTAACCCGCTTGGTTCCCGTTTTTTCGCTGACGTTTTGACGGCCGTTTTGGATGGCTTTTGGGGTGGCTTGCGGGGTGGCTTTATGGATCGCCTAGGGAGGGGTGACCGGTCGGAAGGGGACGATGGGCGGACAGGCATCAGCAACGAGGTTTTGAATTTCCAAGCTCAAGTATTCCACAAACTGGCCGTGTTTTCACGAAGCATCGGGGTCAAATGAGAATGCCATGCTGCTCCTTGAGAGGGCTTCCGGCATTTGCTTGCCGGGTTCCCGCATGCCGGAGGGCGCTCGTTATGATAGGAGACCTCATGCCGGAAGCCGATTCCAACGACCTCACTTTGGTCGGCGAATATCCCGACGCCAGATCAGCGGCTGACCGAGCCTTGGTCGTGCTGGCGTTGGGGCGACCTTGTTGGCTCCTGCCGGGAAACCCGACCACGGTCCGGTTACTGGTAGAGCCAGCCGATCGCGAGCGGGTGCAGGCGGAGCTTGATCTCTATGAGGCGGAGCAGAAAAGCACCCCACAGCCGCCTGAAGAAATGTCAGCGACTTTTTGGGCTCCCGCTCTTTATGCATGGGGATTAGCGGTCGCCGCCCTCTTCCAGTCCCGCGCTCCGCAAGACGCTTTCGCACGGGGAGCCGTCTCGCACGCGACCGTTTGGCAACAGGGAGAATGGGGCCGATGCCTGCTAGCCCTCACCCTGCATGGGAATTTGCCGCATTTGATTTCCAATTTGGCCTTTGGCCTTTTGTTTCTTGTGCCCCTGATGCGGCTGATCGGGCCGGGAGCAGGCCTTTGGGCATTCGCCCTCAGCGGCACCCTCGGCAACGGGCTCAATAGCGCCTTGCGCCAGACGGACGACGCGTTTTCCATTGGGGCTTCCACCGGAGTATTCGGGGTGCTTGGCACGCTGGTCGCGGTGCAAATGAGCATTTGGCAGCAAACCCGGGAGCCTTGGCAGACGCGGACGTTGTTGGTGCCGCTCGGAGGTGGGCTGGGATTGCTCGCTCTCCTCGGATCACAGCCATCGGATGGATTGGGTGGGGCCATTGATCACACCGCCCATTTGGCGGGGTTCTTCGCGGGCCTCGTCATCGGCCCCCTGCTGGCACGGCTGCCGAAAACGCTGCGGTCCGGAAGGGGAACTGCCTGGCTTACATGGAGCGCCCCCCTGCCCTTCCTCGCCGCCTGGGCTTGGGCCAGTCGATGACTCTGTCTCAGCCCTTTAAACCCAACTAACCGACTCCGTTGAAAGAGCATTTCAAGCTTGCGTTTCCGAAGATCCAGAGGCTTAACTCCGTTTTCTTGGGATTTCAGATTCCATCGCCTAACCCTCTTCGCTTCTCATGAAATCGCGATATTCAAACGCATCGCCAAAATGGTCCTGGGCTACCTGCACGGCTTGGCTGGCCGTTTGGCTCTCCCCATTTTCCACTGCTCCCGCCCTCGCCGCCACCCTCCAACAGGCGGAGATCACCCGGATTTACAAACAAGTCGAAATTCTAACCCAAAGCGGCGCGCAGCGTCCGGCCGGCGTAAACGACAAAATCACGGGAAACGACACCGTGCGGACCGGACCTCAATCCCGAGCTGAACTGCTCTTCGGTGACAACACCCTGACCCGTCTCGGAGCCAACACCGTTTTCACTTTTGACCAGGGCACGCGCGACATGCAGTTGAACAGCGGCACCATGCTGCTCCAAGTGCCGAAAGAGGCCGGAGGCGCCCAGATCCGGACCGCAGCCGTCACCGCAGCCGTCACGGGAACCACCGTCTTGGTGGAATATTCCGCGCTTCAGAATGGCTACTGCAAGTTCACGGTGCTCGAAGGCACGATGCGGCTCTTTTTAAAGAACCGGCCTGGGGAATCGATTTTGCTTAAACCGGGGGACATGGTGATCATGCGTCCTGACGCCGCTCGGATTCCCAATCCCGTGAAGATTAATTTGAAGAAATTGATCGCCACCTCCCGCCTGCTCCGGGGATTTGAGAATACGGAAAACGATCCTCAGTTGGCCGAGGCCGTTGTGGAGCAACAGACCTCGATCCAAAACGGGGCACTCCTCGACACCAACGTGATTATTATCGGCAAGGGAAATCGCGCCTTCTTTGCTGCGGACGAATTGCTAGACTTGCTGGACGAACGCTTTGAGCAAGGCGAGACGCGCATCGTCCGCATTGACCCCACGCCAACCGCCACGCCTGGGCCAACCGCCACGCCT